>JAJPEW010000235.1 GCA_021166755.1 Hydrogenophaga sp.
GGAGCGCTGTCAGCCGGGGATCTTTTCAAGGCAGTAACCCAGCCCGCGCACGGTGGCGATGCGGATCGGCCCCTTCTCGATCTTCTTGCGCAGGCGGTGGATGTAGACCTCGATGGCGTTGTTGCTCACCTCTTCGCCCCACTCGCACAGGCGCTCCACCAGCTGGTCCTTGCTGACCAGGCGACCCGCCCGCTGCAGCAGCACCTCCAGCAGCCCCAGCTCGCGGGCCGACAGCTCCACCATCTTGCCGTCGATCGTGGCCACCCGGCCAGCCTGGTCGTAGATCAGCGGACCATGCTTGATGGTGGAGGTGGTGCCCCCCATGCCGCGGCGGGTGAGCGCCCGGACACGGGCTTCCAGTTCCTGCAGGCTGAAGGGCTTGGCCATGTAGTCGTCGGCGCCGTAGTCCAGTCCCTTGACCCGTTCTTCCACGCTGTCGGCGGCCGTCAGGATCAGCACCGGCATCGACGACCCGCGCGAGCGCAGGCGCTTGAGCACCTCCAGCCCGTGCATCCGGGGCAAGCCCAGATCCAGGATCAGCAGGTCGAACTCGTTGTTGGTCATCAGGGCCGCGTCGGCCTCGGTGCCGGACGCCACGTGGTCCACGGCGGCACCGGCCGCGCGCAGGCTGCGCAGCAACCCGTCGGCCAGCACCTGGTCGTCTTCGGCAATCAGGATGCGCATGCAAGTCTCCTCTGGGCAATGCGGGCACGCCCGTTATGACGCCCATTTTAGGCCGCGCGCCCGGTCGCGGCGCAGGGCTTACCCGGTGACGCGGCGCATCAGCTGCCATAGGCCTCCAGCCCGAGCGCCACCACGGTCGCGACGTCATCGCCCACCTGGGCGCGGAATTCGCGTTCCGCCCGGGCCACGGCCTGTCGGAAAGCCTCCAGCCACAGCAGGCCATCGGCGGTGAATACCACCTGCCGTGCACGCCCGTCCAGCGGATCGGGCTCGCGCCGCACCAGGCCCCAGGCTTCGCATTGGTTGACCAGATCGCCCATGGCCTGCTTGCTCATGCCGGCGCTTTTCGCCAGTTCCGTCAACCGTGACCCTTTGAGTGACAGGTGACGTGTGATGTGGATGTGGGCCGCCCCGATCTGGTCGCGCGCCGCCAGGTTCGACAGCGCCAGCGGCACTTGGGCATCGTGCGCCATCAGGTGCAGCACGCGCTCGTCGAAGCGGCGCAGCGCCTCGCCCATCAGGCGGCCCAGGTGGGTGCTGCGCCAACGGTCGTCCAGTGGAAGTTCGGCGGGGTCCATTTGGTCAGGAAAACTGACCATATTTTAGCTTGATTGGCATCTATTGCCAGATAAACTCCTGTTCAAGCATCCAGCCTGTACACAAAAACACTGGATGAAGCGAACACCCACTTTCACCCACAGGAGCACCGAATGGACGCCGCCGTCAAGAACCCCGCCATCGCCAGCGAAAAAGCCAAGGCCCTGCAGGCGGCCCTGGCCCAGATCGAAAAGCAGTTCGGCAAGGGCACCATCATGCGCCTGGGCGAGGGTGAGGCCATCGAGGACATCCAGGTGGTGTCCACCGGCTCGCTGGGCCTGGACATTGCCTTGGGCGTCGGCGGCCTGCCGCGCGGCCGTGTCATCGAAATCTACGGCCCGGAATCGTCCGGCAAGACCACGCTGACCCTGCAGGTGATTGCCGAGATGCAGAAGCTGGGCGGCACCTGCGCCTTTGTCGACGCCGAACACGCGCTGGACATCCAGTACGCCCAGAAGCTGGGCGTGCACGTGCCCGACCTGCTGATCAGCCAGCCCGACACCGGTGAACAGGCGCTGGAAATCGTCGACTCCCTGGTGCGTTCCGGCGCGGTCGATCTGGTCATCGTCGACTCGGTGGCCGCGCTGACCCCCAAGGCCGAAATTGAGGGCGAGATGGGTGACTCCCTGCCCGGCCTGCAGGCCCGCCTGATGAGCCAGGCCCTGCGCAAGCTCACCGCCACCATCAAGAAGACCAACTGCACCGTGGTCTTCATCAACCAGATCCGCATGAAGATCGGTGTGATGTTCGGCAGTCCCGAAACCACCACCGGCGGCAATGCGCTCAAGTTCTATGCGTCGGTGCGCCTGGATATCCGCCGCACCGGCACCATCAAGAAGGGCGAAGACGCGATCGGCAACGAAACCAAGGTCAAGGTGGTCAAGAACAAGGTCTCGCCTCCGTTCAAGACGGCCGAGTTCGACATCCTGTTCGGCGAAGGCATCAGCCGCGAGGGCGAAATCCTTGACCTGGGCGTGCTGCACAAGGTGATCGAGAAGTCCGGTGCCTGGTACGCGTACAGCGGCGAGAAGATCGGCCAGGGCCGCGACAACGCCCGCGAGTTCCTCAAGGAGAACCCGGATCTGCGCGTCGAGATCGAGAACAAGGTGCGGGAGGCCCTGGGTGTGCCCCTGCTGCCGGTCGATGGTGCCGACGAAGCCCAGGCGCCGGCCAAGGGCCGCAAGGGCAAGGCCGCCGCAGCCGAGGCGGACGCCGCCGAGTAAGCGGTGGGCTTTCAGAAGCTCTCGCTCAAGGGTCGCGCGCTCAAGCTGCTCGCGGCCCGCGAACACTCAAGGTCCGAGCTCGAGAAGAAGCTGGCCTCTCATGAAGAGGTGCCCGGCGAACTGGCCCAGGCGCTCGAAGAGCTCCAGGCCAAGGGCTTCATCAGCGAACAGCGGGTGGTCGAGTCGGTGTTGCACCGGCGGGCTGCCCGCCTGGGCACCGGACGCGTGAAGCAGGAGTTGCAGGCCAAGGGCATCAGCGCCGAGGCCATGGCCGATGCCATCGACGCGCTGCGCCAGACCGAGGTGGAACGCGCCCGCGAAGTCTGGCGCAAGAAATTCGGCGAACCCGCCGCCGATGCTGCTGGGCGAGCCAAGCAGATGCGCTTTCTCGCCGCGCGCGGCTTCGGCGCCGACGCGATCCGCCGCGTGGTCAGCGGCGCCGATGACGACTGATCAGAGGCCCAGCATCAGCTGCAGGTTCTGCACCGCCGCGCCGCTGGCGCCCTTGCCCAGGTTGTCCAGGCGAGCAATCAGCACCGCGTGCCGGTGCGCTTCGTTGGCGAACACGCGCAACTCCAGTTTGTTCGTGTCGTTCAATGCTGTCGCATCCAGTTTGCCATCGGCGGTGGCCGGTTGCACGCTCACCCAACCACCGGCCGCGATGCTTGGCGCGTAGTGGGCCGCCAGGGCGTCGTGCAGATCGGCCGCCTTGGGTCGGCCCGGCAACTCGTCCAGATGCAAGGGCAGTTGCACCAGCATGCCCTGGCGGAAGTTGCCCACCGCCGGAATGAAGATGGGGCGGCGCGTCATGCCCGTGTAGCGCAGGATCTCGGGCAGGTGCTT
The DNA here is from genome assembly GCA_021166755.1 of Hydrogenophaga sp. Taxonomy (GTDB): domain Bacteria; phylum Pseudomonadota; class Gammaproteobacteria; order Burkholderiales; family Burkholderiaceae_C; genus Hydrogenophaga; species Hydrogenophaga bisanensis. The sequence continues at coordinate 3,348 of JAJPEW010000235.1, forward strand.
GTGGGACAGGCCCAGCGCGTAGGCCTCGTGCAGCGGCGCCTCACCCTTCTCGTAGGCCTCGATCATGCTGCGGCCTCCGCCAGAATAGCCACTGACCGAGGGCAGGGACACCGGAAAGTCCCTGGGCAGCAGTCCGGCGTCCACCAGCGGACGCAGCAGGGCAATCGCGCCGGTCGCGTAGCAGCCCGGGTTGGCCACCCGCTCTGCCTTCTGCACGGCCTCGCGCTGCCCGGCGCCCAGTTCAGGAAAGCCGTACACCCAGCCGTCCTGGCAGCGATGCGCGGTGGAGGCATCGATGATGCGCGGCTTGTGGCCGGGCAGGCTGTCGATCATCGCCACCGACTCGATGGCGGCATCGTCATGCAGGCACAGCACCACCAGATCGGCCTGCGCCATCAGCTCGCGCTTGGCCTCGGGATCCTTGCGCCGCTCGGCGGCGATGCTCAGCATTTCAATAGCGGGCATCTGTTGCAGACGCTCGCGGATCTGCAGCCCGGTGGTGCCAGCTTCGCCGTCGATGAAAACCTTGGCCATGGTGGATCCCTCTTTGTCAGTTAGGGTTCAGCGACTGCTCTCTATAATTATGCATTATGTAAGCGGTCGCTTATATGATGAAATGGTGCGTCGCACCATGATACAGTCGTTGGTTGCCGTGTCCATCACCCGTGCACCGGCTGCGCCTTCCGGCCGGATCAAACAACCCCCAGTCCGAGAGAGACCTCATGAAGATTCACGAGTACCAAGGCAAGGAAATCTTGCGTCAATTTGGTGTGCCGGTTCCGCGCGGCATTCCCGCGTTCACGGTGCAGGAAGCCGTTGAAGCCGCGCAAAAGCTCGGCGGTCCGGTCTGGGTGGTCAAGGCCCAGATCCACGCTGGCGGCCGAGGCAAGGGCGGTGGCGTCAAGGTGGCCAAGACGATCGACGATGTCAAGGCGCGCGCCACCGACATCCTGGGCATGCAACTGGTCACGCACCAGACCGGCCCGGAAGGCCAGAAGGTCCGCCGCCTGTACATCGAAGACGGCGCCGACATCCAGAAGGAGTACTACCTGTCCGTCGTGACCGACCGCGGCACGCAGAAGGTGGCCTTCATCGCCTCCAGCGAAGGCGGCATGGACATCGAGGAAGTGGCCCACAACACGCCCGAGAAGATTGTCAAGGTCTTTGTCGATCCGCTGCAGGGCTTCACGCAGGCCCAGGGCGAAGAGCTGGCCAAGGGTGTCGGCATGCCCGATGACTCCAAGGCGCAGTTCATCGACGTCTGCCAGAAGCTCTACAAGTGCTACATGGACACCGACGCTTCGCTGGTCGAGATCAACCCCCTGAACCGCGACAGCAAGGGCAACATCATCGCCCTGGACGCCAAGTTCAACTTCGACGCGAACGCACTGTTCCGTCACCCCGAGATCGTGGCCCTGCGTGACCTGGACGAGGAAGACCCGGCCGAAATCGAGGCCTCCAAGTTCGACCTGGCCTACATCAGCCTGGACGGCAACATCGGCTGCCTGGTCAACGGTGCCGGCCTGGCCATGGCCACCATGGACACCATCAAGCTGTTCGGCGCCGAGCCGGCCAACTTCCTGGACGTGGGCGGCGGCGCCACCCCCGAGAAGGTCACCGAAGCCTTCAAGATCATGCTCAAGAACGACAAGGTCAAGGCGATCCTGGTCAACATCTTCGGCGGCATCATGAAGTGCGACACCATCGCCACGGGCGTGATCACCGCCTGCCGCGCGGTGAACCTGAACGTGCCGCTGGTGGTGCGCATGAAGGGCACCAACGAAGAGCTGGGCAAGAAGATGCTGGCCGAGTCCGGCCTGCCCATCATCTCTGCCGACACCATGGCCGAAGCCGCCCAGAAGGTGGCCGCCGCTGTCAAAGCCTGAGCCCGGAGAACGAACATGTCCATCTACATCAACAAAGACACCAAGGTCATCACCCAGGGCATCACTGGCAAGACCGGCCAGTTCCACACCGAGAAGTGCCAGGAATACGCCAACGGCAAGAACTGTTTCGTCGCCGGCGTGAACCCCAAGAAGGCCGGTGAGTCGATCTTCAACATCCCGATCTACAGCTCCGTCAAGGAAGCCGCCCAGCAGACCGGTGCCACCGTGTCCGTGATCTATGTGCCGCCCGCTGGCGCCGCTGCCGCGATCTGGGAAGCCGTTGAGGCCGATCTGGACCTGGCGATCTGCATCACCGAAGGCATTCCGATCCGCGACATGCTGGAGGTGCGCAACAAGATGAAGGCCAAGGAAGCGGCCGGCGGCAAGAAGACCCTGCTGCTGGGCCCCAACTGCCCCGGCCTGATCACGCCCGACGAGATCAAGATCGGCATCATGCCCGGCCACATCCACAAGAAGGGCCGCGTGGGCGTCGTCTCGCGTTCCGGCACCCTGACCTACGAAGCCGTGGCGCAGCTGAGCGAACTGGGCATCGGCCAGTCGTCGGCCGTGGGTATCGGTGGTGACCCGATCAACGGTCTGAAGCACATCGACGTGATGAAGGCCTTCAACGACGATCCGGACACCGACGCCGTGATCATGATCGGCGAAATCGGCGGTCCGGACGAAGCCGAAGCCGCCCAGTGGTGCAAGGCGAACATGAAGAAGCCGATCGTCGGCTTCATCGCTGGCGTGACCGCCCCTCCGGGCAAGCGCATGGGCCATGCCGGCGCGCTGATCTCCGGCGGTGCCGACACGGCCGATGCCAAGCTGGCGATCATGGAAGAGTGCGGTTTCAAGGTGACCCGCAACCCGTCCGAGATGGGCCGACTGCTCAAGTCGCTGCTGTAAACCGGCCGGCTGGATCCTGCATCCTCAAAAAGGGCAACCGCGCGGTTGCCTTTTTTGTTGGCAAGCCTGCAGAAAATCGCCATGATCCGTGGGGGAAAGCCACGAATGTCAAGCAATCCGTGACAAATGTCAGACTCGACACCCTTGGCCGGGTCGTCAAACCGCTATAACCGACCCCATGATTTTCGAGTACTACAGCCTGACCGATCCAGGCCTGGTCCGCGACAACAACGAGGACTCGGTGGCCGTGGATGCGGGCAACCATGTGGTGGTGCTGGCTGATGGCATGGGTGGTTACAACGCTGGTGAAGTGGCCAGCGCCATGGCGACCAGCCACATCCTGGATGAACTGGGCCGCTGGCTGAGCGAAGGCGGCGTCGAGGCCAATCCGCGCGAGATCAAACGCGCCATGGAGATCTGCTGCGACAACGCCAACCGCCGCATCTTCGAAGCCGCCCATGCCAATCCCCTGTACAGCGGCATGGGCACGACGCTGGTGATGGCGGTCTTCCAGGATTCCCGCGCGTTCATCGGCCATGTGGGTGATTCCCGCTGCTACCGGTTGCGGGGCAACCAGCTGCAGCTGCTCACCCGCGATCATTCCCTGCTGCAGGAGCAGATCGATGCGGGCCTGCTGACGGCCGAACAGGCGCAATTCGCCACCCATCGCAACCTGGTGACCCGCGCGCTGGGGGTGGAAGACACCGTGCTGCTGGAGGTCAATGAATTCCGGTCGGAACAAGGTGATCTGTACCTGTTCTGCTCGGATGGCCTGAACGACATGATGACCGATGCGGACATCGGTGCGTTGCTTGGCAGCCACCTTTCGCTGGAAGAAACCGGCCGTGTGCTGGTGGATGCGGCCAATGATCTGGGTGGACGCGATAATATTTCGGTAATACTGGCGAAAGTGCAGGCCCGGACGGCGCGACGCGGCCTGTTTTCTCGCATGCTCGGGTAGCATTGCCCCCAGAATCAGACCAACGCAGCAGGGTTCCAGAGGAGTCGGCCATGCCGAAAATGATCGTTTCCATCGATGGTGTCGTGATCAAGGAGGTGCAGCTCACCAAGGACCGCACCACCCTCGGTCGCCGGCCCTACAACGACATCGTGATCGACAACCTCGCCGTCAGCGGTGAGCACGCCGTGCTGCAGATGTCCGGCAGCGACGTCTTCATTGAAGACCTCAACAGCACCAACGGCACGTACGTCAACGGCAAGGCGATCAAGAAGCAGCAGTTGCAGAATGGCGATACCGTCGAAATCGGGAAGTACAAGATCAAGTTCATCCACGACGGTGCTGCGCAGACTGCTGGCCCCGAACGGACGGCTGTGATCAACACCGCGCAGCCATCGGAGGGTGCCATCGACACGGCCCCCCCGGTGGGCAATGCGGCCATCAAGGTGATGTCCGGCGCCGCCGCCGGTCGCGAGGTTCCGCTGGTCAAGGTGGTGACCACCATCGGCAAACCCGGTGTGACGGTGGCCGCCATCACCAAGCGCCCCCACGGCTATGTGGTGGCGCTGGTGGAAGGGGCCACGCCACCCACTGTCAACGGCACACCGATTGGCTCGGACGCCGTCAACCTGCGCCACGGCGACCTGATCGAGCTGGCCGGCACCCAGATGCAGTTCATCCAGCAGTGACGCGGTACTGACCGCGCCTGCCGGCATGCCGGGCGCCCCGGCGGGTGTCGCAAGTCATGAGCACCACCCGAGGCCATCGACGGCTCACCACGGCATCGCTGCTGCTTCTGCTGTGTCTGTTTGTCCTGCACGCCAGCGGGATACTGGCGGTGCCGCTGCTGCACCGCCTGGACGAGCAGATCCAGGATGCCCGTCTGCGCGCGACCATGCCGCGCACGCTCGACGAGCGCATCGTCATCGTCGACATCGATGAAAAGAGCCTGGCCGAGGTCGGGCGCTGGCCCTGGCCGAGGGATCGGGTGGCCGATCTGGTCGACCGGCTTTTCGGGCACGACATCCGCCTGCTGGGCATGGACACCGTGTTCGCCGAGCCGGATCCCCTGCCCGGTGCGGACCAGCGCCTGGCGCAGGCCATCCGGGGCAGACCCGTGGTGCTGGGCTACTACTTCACCAGCGACCGGGAGGGGCGCATCACCGGACAGCTTCCGGCCCCGGTGCTGGATCTGTCCGATGGGTCGCCGTCGGTGCCCCTGACCCGCTGGAATGGCTATGGGGCCAACCTGCCCGGGCTGATGCAGGCCGGGGCGTCTGCGGGTTTCTTCAATGCCATCACCGACGACGACGGTGTGGTGCGTTCCCTGCCCCTGCTGGCCAGTCATGGCGATCAGGTGTACGAATCCCTGGGCCTGGCGCTCTTTCGCCAGCTGCTGGACAGGCCCTCGCTGGAACTCGACGCCTCCGGCGCAGATGGGAGCACGCCGGGGGTTCAGGGCATACGTCTGACACACGGCGATCGGCAGATCGTTGTGCCGACCGATGGTCGGGGCGCACTGCTGGTCCCGTTTCGCGGCATGGGGGGGGCCCAGGGCGGCTCGTTCACCTACCTGTCCGCCGCCGATGTGCTGGCAGACCGGGTTCCGCCGCAGGCCTTGCGGGGGCGTATCGTGCTGCTGGGCA
>JAJPEW010000315.1 GCA_021166755.1 Hydrogenophaga sp.
CCTCGGCCAGCAGGATTGCGCTCGCCGATCCGGCAAGCGGCGTCGGCACCGGTGGACGTCTGCCGGTGCACGGGAGCATGGGGGGAAGTGCCGGTGCAGGAGCTGCGGGTTCTGCCGCATTGCTGCCAGCACCGTCATCCCAGTCCGCATCGGCCGTGGTCGCGCCCAAGCAGCCATCAAACGGCATTGTCTCCAACGGCGCTGCCAGTGTGGGCGGCAGCGCCGCCGCGCACTACGGGGGAGGGGGTGCCTTTGTGCAGGGTGGCAGCGACATGAGGCAGCCGGTGTCGCTGCCGCAGGGGCCCCACACCCGAGAAGCCAGCAGCAGGGCAGGGTCAGCGCCCTCGGCATGAACCTGGCTCTGTCGACAGAGAGCACCGAAACCATCAAGCGAACCAAACCATGAAAATCAATGGGGTACCCATGACCGAGAACGACGAGCGTGCGGCGGCCGTCTGGCGACGCTTGGCGAGTGCACTGACGGCCATGCTGGCTCTGCAGGCCTGCACCACGCCGCCCAAGCCGCCGGAGTTCGGTGATGACTGGAAGCCGGTCAACGTGCTGGCTGACACGCCGATGCAGATTCCGCTCAAGGAGGAAGATGCGCTATGGCGCTACCAGATGCTGCCCACCGACGCCACATTGCGTGGCATGTTGGAACGATGGGCCAAGGAGTACGGCGGGCAACTCGACTGGCAGTACCCCACCGACCTGACGCTGGTGGCCCCATTGCGTGAGGTCAAGGACAACAACCTGCAGAAGGCTCTCAACGCGGTTCGCAGGTCGTATGTCGACCAGAAACTCAGGGTCCTGATTCTGACCAACAAGACCGTGCTGGTCAGGCGGGCACCATGAACATGAGCTGGTTGGGCAAGCGGGAGGTGTCCGAGGCCTCTCGGGACGTGATTCGGCAGTCCATGGACTTCGAGGCCAGCGTAATCGCCATGGTCAAGCGCAGTGAGCGGCGCGCCTGGGTGGTGGCGATGGCCTGTCTTTTCGTGACGGTCTGTCTGGTCGGCGCCATCGTCTACATGCTGCCGCTCAAGGAAAAGATCCCGTACCTGGTCACGGTGGACCTCAAGCGCAGCACCAGCACCTTGACCCACTTGCGTGAGGACATGGCCTATTCGGGCATCTACGCCAGCGAGGCACTGAACCGCAGTCATGTGGCGCGCTTTGTGCAAGCCCGCGAGGGATACGACTGGGACACCATCAACGAGCATGACTGGGAGTTTGTGGCCGCCATGTCCAACGACGAGGTGAAGATGCTCTTCGTCAAGCAGTTCGACGCCAGTCCGAATTCGCCTGACAAGAAGTGGGGTCGCAATGTGGCTATCAGGGTCAAGGTCAACAGCATCGTCTTCCACGGTCTGGATGAAGAGAAGAACATTCGCCCGACCGGCGCCACCGTGCGCTTTGAACGCTGGCGCTTCAACAAGTCGTCGGGCAAGAGCGAGTTTCTCAGCAGCCATCTGGCGACACTCAACTACCAGTTCAAGAACAACCTGAAGATGAGCGACAACCTGCGCCTGCGCAATCCTCTGGGGTTTCAGGTGACCGCCTACAAGGTGGACGACGAGTTCAATGCTCCCACCTTCAAGCGGGACGAGATGTCGCAGGGCATTCCACTGATTGGCCCTGACGATGGGCAACTCAACCGGGGGGCGGGATCCGACATGTCCTCGGTCTCGAACGGGGGCGTGGTACCCACAGCGCCTTCGCCGCTGCCGGGGGCACCGGCAACGCCAGCGGGCAATCAGTGATCTGAACATCCAAGGGAAGGACAAGCAAGCATGACATTGCAAGACAGACGGCTGCGCTGGGGGCCGATGGTGCTGGCGCTGGCCATCGCACAGGCATCAAGCCCGTCCCACGCTCAGGAGGTGCGCGAAATTGCGTATCGGGCCGACCAGGTGGTCCGGGTCAACACCGGACTGGGCATTGCCACCCAGATCGAGATCAGTGCGCAGGAGCAGGTCAAGGACTTCGGCACCGGCTTCAGCGATGGCTGGGAGCTGGTCCGGCGGGACAACGTGTTCTACATCCGGCCCAAGAACGTGGATGTGGACACCAACATGTACATCCGCACGAACATGCGCTCGTACCTCATTGATCTGCGGGTGTCGGCCACCCGCTGGAAGACGCTGGAGGAAGCCAAGAAGGCCGGGGTCTACTACAAGATCCGGTTCGTCTATCCCACCGAGGGACCTGACAAGGGCTCATCCATGGCTTCGGCCAACGCGGTGCTTTCGCCCACGGCAGCCTCGCTCAACTCCCAGTCGGACTACCACCTGAACTACGACTACGCAACAACGACGCCCACGCCGACGATCGTGCCGGTTCGGGTGTACGACAACCACCAGTTCACCTACATCCACATGCCGCCACTGGCGAGTTTTCCAGCGGTGTTTGGTCGCAACGATCGTGCTGGAGATGAGTTCCTGGTCAATACCAAGAGCGAAAACAACGTGATCGTGGTGCATGGTGTTTATCCCTATCTGGTCCTGCGCCTGGGCGCAGAGACCGTGGGACTCAGGAGGAACCCGTAATGTCAATGCAGTTTCCGGGTGGCGGCAGCAACGATGCTCCCATGGTCTCAGACAACATGCCCAAGCTGTCGGGTGGCTTGACCCGTGGTCTGAACAAGATGGCGCTGGCCTACGTGGCCATCGTAGGCATTTCGGTCGTCGGCATGACCATGTGGGTGGCCAGCAGTGCCTTCTCGGCGGACGACGAGAAGGCACGCAAAGTGACCTATGAAGAGGTGTCGGTGCCCGACAAACCGGTCTTGGCCGTGATGCCTGCGCCCGTGATGGCGCCACCCCCCTTGTCGCTGGACGCGCAGGAGATGCCGCCGGTCCGTCCCCCCGCAAGTGCCCCCAACGACGACCTGTTGCAACGGCGGATGGCCAATCAGGACAACCTCGTGGCCGCGTCGAGTGGCGCCAAGGCCGCCAATCCGTTCTTTGAGGACCAGTATTCCTCTGTCAAGCGCGGAGCGGTGCAGGCGCTGGCGAATGCGGATTTCACGCTGACGCGTGGCACCTTCATCCGCTGCGCCCTGGAAACCAAAGTGGTTTCCACCCTGCCGGGCATGACGTCCTGCATCGTCACTGAGCCGATCTACTCGGTCAATGGGCGGCGCTTGCTCATCGACAAGGGGTCAAAGGTGACCGGCGAGTACAAGTACGTGGATGAGAACTACGACCGTATCGGTATTGTCTGGACGCGGGTGCTGACCACCACAGGATTGGACGTGCGCATTGACAGCCAGGGCACGGACTCACTGGGCGGTGCCGGTGTGCCTGGTCACTATGACGGACACTGGGGTGAGCGAATTGGCGCTGCGATGTTGGTCAGCCTGCTGGCCGACGGCATCGATGCCGGTGCGCAGAAGTTTGCCAACGAGCAGGAGTTGCGCGGTCGAAGCACCACCGTCTACGGAGGTGGCTATGTGGCTGAGCGGGTGGACCCTTGGCAATCGGCAACGGCCGAAACCGCCAAACGGGCCGCGACAGAGATGCTGGCCCGATCGGCCAACCGCAAGGCCACGGTCACCGTGCTCAATGGCACGGTGATCAGCATCTTTGCCGCGCGCGACGTGGACTTTTCGTCGGTGATGCAGTGACGGTCGTGTTGCACGGGAGGCCGCTGCGTGACATTGGATGAACCGATCGCCAACATCTCGAACGAGTTCCTTGAGTACCAGTACTCGGTGCTGGGGATTGCCCGGTTCCTGGGCGATCCCGACGTGACTGAGATCTGCATCAACCGGCCAGGAGAGGTCTTCCTCGAAACGGTTCGTGGTTGGCAGCGCATGGAGGTGCCTGGTCTGTCCTTCGATCGCGCACGCCAGTTCTGCACCACGGTGGTCAATGAGAGTCGGACCGGGCAACGGATCACGCAGGTCGACCCGGTGGTGTCACTGACGTTCCCCACAGGCCAGCGTGCGCAGTTTGTGCTGCCGCCCGCTGTACCCGCGGACACGGTGTCGATCACCATCCGATTGCCATCCCGATACACGAAAACCCTGGATGAGTACCAACAGGATGGCTTCTTCGCGAGGATTCTGGACGACGCTGACGATCTCAGCGATCTCGACCGGGAACTGCTGGCGTTGAAGCAGGCGCGCGACTTCCATGCTTTCTTCAGCAAGGCGGTGCACTACCGAAAGAACATCGTGGTGTCCGGGGCCACCGGCAGCGGCAAGACCACGTTCATGAAGTCGCTGGTGACGCACATCCCGCCAGACGAACGGCTGATCACGATTGAAGACGCGAGGGAGTTGTTCATCGATCAGCCCAACGCGGTCCACCTGATCTACTCCCGAGGCGGGCAAGGCACCGCCAATGTAACGGCGAAAGGTTGCATGGAGGCATGTCTGCGCATGAAGCCCGATCGCATCATCCTGGCGGAGATCCGGGGTGACGAGTCGTTCTACTACATACGCAACTGCGCCTCAGGGCATCCGGGATCCATCACCAGCTGCCATGCTGGCAGCACGGATCAGACCTGGGACCAGATGGCTCTGATGGTCAAGGCGTCGCCGGAGGGTGCGGGCCTTGCTTTCCATGAAATCAAGCGGCTGCTGATGCTCACGATCGACATCGTGGTCCACATCAAGGCGCACGCGGGTCGGCGCTACATCACCGGCATCGACTTCGATCCACTGCGCAAGCGCCAGATGGTGTCGAACTGAGTCATCAACGTTGTGTTCAGGGAGGGATTTCAATGAAACGGATCAATGGTTGGGTGAATGGTCTTCTGGTGGCCGCCATGCTGGCATCCGGCGCGGCACTGGCGGGGCCACCAGCGCAAACGCCCAGCGCTTTGCGGGGGGTGTGGTTTGAGGACTCTTCGTTGGGAGAGCACCACTGCCTGCAGTATCGGCTGCGGCGTTCGGGTGAACTGGTGCCTGGGACTCTGGTGGTGTCTGACCGGTTGATCGCTGAGGCAAAACAGGGTGTTCAGGAAGACCTTCTGTTTCTGACCCGTGTGGCCAAGCTGGCCGATGAGTCGTGGCAGATCGAAGGCTTGCTGGATGTGTATCCGTACGAGCAGATCAAGCCTCTGCGCGCCTATGGCTACTCGGTTCGCGATTCGCGGCTCTTGCGTTCGAGGGCCGTGCATCGGGATGGCCAGGATGTGATCGAGACACAGACATATGTCCGTTGCATCTGAACGGCTGCAACTGTCAACCACGGAAACTTTGCACAGGAGAGGACGAATGAAGAGGTCAAGCAGACCAGGATGGCTTGCGTGGGTCACTGTGGGTTCAATGGCGCTGACGGGATGTTCCACGATGGGGTTGTGGTCAGCAGGGTCCGCATCTTCGCCATTGCAGGCCATCGAGCACCGCGTCAAAGCGGGGACAGACACGTCGCCCCATGTGTTCGAGTTTGTTCAGGGGGCAGAATTGTCAGAGGGATCGGAGTCGCTGGGTTCGGGGCTGATCACGGTATCCGTCGAAGGACGTCAGCTTCAGGCGATCGGACATGTGTTCGAGCTGCCTATGTCGGCTCTGGATCGCAAGAACTGGATCGAGTTTCATGACCTCGATGGCGACGGCTGGCAGGACTTCATGGTCCCATCCAGTGTCGCGGCGTCCTCGGGTGTCAAGGTGATGGCGGTGTACCGCTTCGATCCCAAGAAGCAGGAGTTTGTGTTCGCAGACGCCTTGTCCAATCTGGGGGAAATCACGCCGGCAGGACATGCCTGTGTATCGGTGCGGCAGCCAGATCGGCCGGCAGCATTTCAACTGGGTCGCTTCTGTCATTCGCCCCAGGGTGAACGTTGGGTTCAGCAGGTGTCGGTGTCGACGCCGGACAGGCCCACCGATGCAGGAGCACCGTGCAGCACGGCGACACCTGACCTGACGCTTTGTCGCCAACACAGAATGTCGCTGGATCGTCGCCTGATGAGCGATCTGCGAGCCATGAGCAAAGACCGTCACGAGGCTTTGCTGGAAAGCAACGGACGCCACTACGCCAATCAGTACTTGCGCATGCGGCTGACCTCGCACAATGCCTGGTTGCGGTACCGTGATGCACGCTGCATGGCGCATGCGCGTGAGCAGGCCCTGCCTGCACGGTTGGTGGCGTCGGCAGCGGAGGCCTGCAAACATGATCTGGCGCAACAGCAATGGTTGCAGTATCAGGCCAGGCAGGTCAGTGTTCGTCGCGCTGAAGAACGCTCCGAATGAGCGGCACGCGGATCTGGATCGTCGGCGTGGCGCTGGTGCTGGCGCAGGTCCTGGGCTGCTACCTCAGTGGCGCCATCCTGCTCTGGCGGCTGGATCTTCCCGTGAGTCAACTCGGCATCCTCAGTTATGGGCGCTATTGGTGGGCCTATCACGATCACGCACAGTACGGACCACTCATCCAGAGCAGTGGCACGATAGGGTTTGGTCTGCCTGTTCTGCTGGTGCTGACATTGGTCATGTGGGCGGTTTGGCCCCGTCGGTCCAATCTGTATGGCGATGCGCGATTCGCCCGCCTGGCCGACCTGCGTAAACGAAAGATGCTGGCTCCCGATGACACCGCCATTGTGGTCGGCAAAAAGAACGGACACTACGTGTACTTCAGCGGGCAGCAGTTTGTGTTGCTGGCGGCCCCCACGCGATCTGGCAAAGGTGTGGGTGTCGTCGTCCCCAACCTGCTCAGCTACCAAGGGTCGGTGGTGGTGCTGGACATCAAACAGGAGAACTTCGGCTTGACGAGTGGCTTCAGGGCTCGCCACGGTCAGGCTGTCTATCTGTTCAATCCGTTTGCCGAAGATCGCCGGACCCATCGCTGGAACCCCCTGTCCTACGTATCGTCGGATCCCAGCTTCAGAATCAGCGATCTTCAGGCGATTGCGGCGATGCTCTATCCGGTATCGGAGCAGGTGAAAGACCCCTTTTGGGCCAACCAGGCGCAGAACGCGTTTCTGGCCTTCGCGCTTTATGCATTCGAACAGGCCGACTATCTGGCCAACGAGTTCTTTGGCATGGAGCCGCCCGAGGCGCCGACCCTGGGTGGCTTGTATCGCCTGGCTTCGGGCCGGCCGGGCCAGAGTCTGCGCGAGCACTTGGACAGCCTGGCTGCGTGGCCTCACCTGAGCAGCAGCGCGAAGGTGGCATTTGCGACCTTGCTCGGACAGGCCAATGAAACGTTTGCCAGCATCATGGGCACCTTCAAGGAGCCTTTGAACCCGTGGCTCAATCCGGTGGTGGATGCCGCCACCAGTGGCAACGACTTTGACCTGCGGGATGTGCGCAGGAAGAAGATGAGCATCTATGTCGCCATCCAGCCCAATAAGCTGGCCGAGGCAAGGCTGATCCTCAACCTGTTCTTCAGTCAGCTCATCAACCAGAACACTCGAGAACTGCCGCAGTCGAACCCCGAGCTGAAGCACCAGTGCCTGCTGCTGATGGACGAGTTCACCAGCATCGGTCGCGTCGACATCATCGCCAGCGCGGTGAGCTTCATGGCGGGCTACAACCTGCGCCTGATGCCGATCATTCAGAGCATCTCTCAGCTGGAGGCCACTTATGGCAAGGAGACGGCACGGACGATCATGACCAACCACGCACTGAGGGTCATCTTCGCGCCAAGGGAGCAGCAGGATGCCAACGAGTACAGCGACATGCTGGGCTATACAGGCATGCGCAAGGACAGCGTCAGCCGCAGCCGTGCGCGCGAGAGCAGCTACACCCGAAGCGAGAGCGAGGAAAGGCGGGCACTGATGCTGCCGCAGGAGCTCAAGGCCATGGGTGATGACAAGGAGATTCTGCTGGTGGAGGGCATGGCACATCCGGTGATGGCCGAGAAGATCCGCTACTACCGGGACAAGGCGTTCACGGACCGGTTGTTGCCCCCGGTGACCATACCCGAGTTGCATCTGTCAGGTGCCGCTTCAGGGACAACCAGAGGTGGTCGATCACCAGCAAGGCCGTCAGGTCTGGACAGCACCGCGGGCGACGTGGAGCGCTCACCGTCTCCTGGGGTCGAAGCATCCCATCAAGAGTACACAGGGTTGAGCGGTATAGAAGCCGAGTTTGGCGAGGCACTCAGCGCATTGAGCCGCTAGATGGGGCATGTTGCGGCTCTGGCTGAGCTTGGTGATCCGATGGAGGATCTTCTGAATAAGGTGACGAGCCTTGACCCCGGCACTGGCTACACAGTTAGGGCTGCTTGGTTCCCCACCTGACCCGGTTGGCCGCTTCACCATGCGGGAAGGCCCGTCATCCGCTATTGTAGGCGATTGGCCGGCTGCCTGCCGCCGATCGGTCTGGGGCCCCGCGTAGAATCAGCCACCATGTCATACGTCGTTCTGGCCCGCAAATACCGACCGCGCAATTTCGCCGAGATGGTGGGACAGGAACACGTCGTGCAGGCGCTGTCCAACGCACTGACGTCCCAACGTCTGCACCATGCCTACCTGTTCACTGGCACGCGGGGTGTGGGCAAGACCACGGTGTCGCGCATCCTGGCCAAGTCGCTCAACTGCCTGGGTGCGGACGGGCAGGGCGGTATCACCGCCGAACCCTGCGGGGTGTGTCAGGCTTGCCGGGACATCGACGCCGGTCGTTTTGTCGATTACACGGAGCTCGACGCGGCGTCGAACCGCGGTGTCGACGAGGTGCAGTCCTTGCTGGAGCAGGCGGTCTACAAACCGGTGCAGGGTCGCTTCAAGGTCTTCATGATCGACGAAGTGCACATGCTCACGAACACCGCGTTCAACGCGATGCTCAAGACGCTGGAGGAGCCGCCTGAGTATCTGAAGTTTGTGCTGGCCACGACCGATCCGCAGAAGGTGCCGGTGACCGTGCTCTCGCGTTGCCTGCAGTTCAACCTTCGACCCATGGCGCCGGAGACGGTGCATGAACACCTGCAGCGTGTGCTCGCGACCGAAGGGGTGACGGCCGACGCCCAGGCACTGCGCCTGTTGTCCCGGGCGGCGCGTGGGTCCATGCGCGATGCCCTGTCCCTGACCGACCAGGCCATTGCCTTCGGTGGCGGGCAGTTGCAGGAAGCTACTGTGCGGCAGATGTTGGGGGCCGTCGACCGCTCGCATGTGCTCCGGCTGATTGACGGGCTGGCGCGGGCGGATGGTGCGGCGGTGGTGGATGCGGTCGACGTCATGCGGGTCAATGGCCTGAATGCGGCGTCTGCCCTGGAAGAGATGACCGGCATCCTCCAGCGCATGGCTGTCCTCCAGGCGGTTCCGGACCGTGCGGCCACCCCGGATGAGGACCCTGACGCGGCAGAGATCCAGCGCCTGGCGGCAGCGATGCCTGCCGACGAGACGCAGTTGCTGTACAGCCTGTGCCTGCACGGGAGGGTGGAACTGGGGTTGGCGCCTGACGAATACGCGGCCCTGATCATGGTGCTGTTGCGCCTGCTGGCCTTCAAGCCCGCCCACCCGGACACCTCGTCGGAAAAAAAAACTCTGAAGCAGGCGCCTGAGGCGCGGGCAGTCCAAGGGCCGACGCCCGTGACCGCTGCTGCCGAAGCCCGTGTTGCAGCCCCCGTGACACCGGTCACCGTGTCGCCTGCCCAGGCGCCGGCGTCCGCCTTGGCACCAGTCGCCAGCCCGCAGACGGCGACGATGGTCGATCGACCCCGGCCGCCGGTGCCCGACATGCCCGAGGTGGAAGACGTGGAGGACGATCCGCCTTGGGTCGAGGATTCCGCGCCGGTCGCGGCACCCGATCCTGAGCCTGTGCGCCGGGTGGTGGCCATTCCGGTGAGGGATCCCGGGCCGGCGTCACCCCGCGTGGATGCGCGACGTGATCCCACCGCGACCGGCATCGATACATCGCGCCTGGAGACGACCCAGGAAGGCGATGTCTGGTTCGAGGCGGTGCAGGCACTGGTCAAGGCGGAAGCGGTGACCGCGCTGGTGCGTGAACTCGCGCTTCAATCGCAACTGGTAAGGCGAAACGGCGATGTCTGGGTGCTTCGCATCGAGCGCGAGTCTCTGGCCCAGGGCAGCACGCGCGAGCGGCTGACGGCAGCGCTCAACGGCGCCGGTCACATGGTGCGCGTGGAGATCGAATCCGGGCCAGTGACCGATTCGCCAGCCCTGCGCCTGGCGGCGGCCGCGCAGCAGCGTCAACGCGAGGCCGAGCGACTGATCATGGACGATCCGTTCGTGCAGGCGATGATGCGCGACTTTGGGGGCAAAATCGTGCCCGGAACGCTCAAGGCCGACCCGGCCTGAGTTTTGATTTGAATTGATACAGAAGGACAAGCATGTTCAACAAAGGACAACTCGCCGGCCTGATGAAGCAGGCGCAGGCCATGCAGGACAACCTCAAGAAGGCCCAGGACGAGCTCGGGAACATCGAGGTGACCGGTGAGTCTGGTGCCGGCCTGGTGAAGGTGCTCATGACCTGCAAGCACGATGTCAAACGGGTCACCATCGATCCGAGCCTGCTGGCCGATGACAAGGACATGCTGGAGGACCTGATGGCTGCCGCATTCAATGCAGCGGTGCGCAAGGCCGAGGAAACGACCCAGGAAAAGATGGGAAAGATCACCGCCGGCATGCCGGGATTGCCCGGCGGGATGAAGTTCCCCTTCTGATGGCTGGTGCATCCTTGAATGGCTGACAACCAGTCGCTGGAGTCTTTGATGCAGGCATTGCGATGCCTGCCCGGGGTGGGCGTCAAGTCGGCACAGCGCATGGCATTTCATCTGCTGCAGCACGACAGGCCCGGTGCGCAGCGGCTCGCGCACGCCCTGACGCAAGCATGTGACCAAGTCCGCCACTGCAGCCTTTGTCACACCTTCAGCGAGCAGGAGGTTTGCGCCACTTGTGCGGACCCCCGACGAGATCAGAGCCTTCTGTGCGTGGTGGAGACGCCGGCGGACCAGGCTGCACTGGAGCGAACGGGGGCCTACAGGGGTCTCTTCTTCGTTTTGATGGGGCGCCTGAGCCCCCTGGATGGCGTGGGGCCCGGGGATATCGGGCTGCAGCGCCTGTTCGAACGCATTGACGCGCCAGACAGCCCGGTACGCGAACTGATTCTGGCCACGAACTTCACGGCCGAGGGCGAAACCACGGCCCATGTGATTGCCCAGGCCCTCAAGCAACGGGGGCTCAAGGTCACCCGCCTGGCGCGCGGTGTGCCGGTCGGCAGCGAGCTGGAGTACGTGGACCTGGGCACCATCGCACACGCCTTGGTCGATCGCCGTTGATCCCTCGTTCTGATGGGGTGCCGGGGGCGGGATCGACCCGGGGAAACCCGCTTGGGATAGTTCCCGATGTCATCAAAAGGTCATTTGCCTATCCTTGATCTCAATGGCGCGAACCAATAACGCGCGAGGCAGAGAGGATGGGAATGGCAGTGAACCGCCGACAATGGGGTCTATGGTGTGTGTCCGGTCTGATGGCGACACCCACGGGGGGCGTGTTCGCTCAGGGGACTGCTTCATCAACAGCCTCACCAGGACTGGCGGGGGGGCGCCGGGTCGAGGTCGCCGTTGTCGAGAAAAGCGCGTTTTGTGTGCTGCCGTTGACGGTGGCTGAGCGCTTGCGTTTCTTTGCCGCAGAAGGGTTGGATGTCCAGATTCGGGACTTTCCTGATGCCACAGCGGCCGTGCAGATGGTCTTGCAGGGCCGGGCGCAGGTGCTCAGCGCCAGTTTTGGCACGGCGGCGCTCCTGCAGGCGCGCGGTGTGATGCCGATGACCTCCTTCTTGCTTCAGGGGCGAACGCCACAGCTGGTGCTGGGGCTGTCGACGCAGGCGCACCCGGAGTCCGACCCGCTGCGAAATGTTCGTAGCCTGCGTGTGGGGGTGGCAGGGCTGCACACCGGTGCCCATCGTGTGGCCAGGTTGGTTCTCCGCAAGGCCGGAGTCTCGCCGGCTCAGGTGCAATATGTGCCCTTGCGCCAGCACGACGCCGCGATCAGGGCCTTCAGGACCGGACAGATTGATGCCATCTGCCACACCGATCCGACGATCACCCTGCTGGAGCAGGAAGGAGGACTCAAGGTGCTGGCCGACACGCGCACGGTCAGGGGCAACGCGGAAGTGTTCGGCGGACCGTTGCCAGCCGCTTGCCTTGCAGCGTCTGCAACGACCCTGGACAAGCAGCCCGAGCTTTTTCAGGCGATCAGTCATGCCATGGTCAGGGCACTCAAATGGCTTCAGACGGCGGGGCCGTCGGATGTGATCAGGGTGGTGCCTGAGGCCTATTTCATGGGTGACCGGGCCCTCTATCTCTCGGCCTTTGCCAGGGCCCGCGAAGCATGGACGCCAGATGGCATGATGCCCGAGGAAGGACCGGGCACGTTGCTCAAAGCCGTGAGCAGTCTTGGCGAGATGCCCGAATTGCAGGAAGTCGATCTGGCGAGGACCTACACCAACCGGTTTGCGCTCAAGGCCAAGGCGCGCTTTCGCGCCTGATTGCCGCGCCCCCTGGCCTATGGACGTTTGCTGGCCGAGCGTGTTTTCCTTGATGGAGCCTTCGCTGTGGCACGCGTCTTCTTTGCGGGTGCCTTGGCCTTCTGCGAACCGGCTCGCGCGGAGGCCTTGGGGCCAGAAGATGCCTTTCCGGGCCGCATGAGCGTGATCTGCTGTCCCGCCTTGAGCGGGGCATTGACGGCCATGGCGTTCCAGCCAGCCACTGCCACTGGGTCCAGTCCGTAGCGACGGGCCAGTCTGACCAGGTTTTCTCCCTTGCGTGCGCGAACCACCTGCCTGCGCATCACAACCTCTGGTTGCAGGCTCAATTGACCGTTGTCGGCCACATGCTCGGGTACGTCGCGGTCATGAGCCCCGTTGCGAGGGACCAGCAGACTGGATCCGGCTCGGACCTGCATGCGCGGCGGGATGTTGTTGAGCGCACGCAACTCGCTCTCGGTGGTGCCGACCCGGCGGGCCGCCTCGGCCGCCGTCATGGTCGACGGAACAACCCAGGCCGTCCAACTCGCCAGGGGACCCGTATGGTCCTTGAGGCGGCGCTCGAAAAGGGCGGCGTTGTCCCATGGAAGCAGGATGTTGGGGGTGCCGGCGGCCATCACCACCGGCAGCTTGATGGACGGGTTGAGCGCACGGAAGTCTCTCTCGTCGACGCCCGACAGGCGTGCAATCAACGCCACATCAATGTCGCGTTCGATCGTGATCGTGTCAAAGAAGGGATGGTTGCCGATGTCCGGCAGCCGCAAGCCAAAGGACTCGGGCCGCGCGACGATGTTCTTGACCGCCAGCAGCTTGGGGACGTACATCCGGGTCTCCAGCGGCATGGTGAGGTCGGTGTAGGCGGTCCCCAGGCCTTGCTTCTGGTTGCGGGTGATGGCCCGTCCCACGTTGCCCTGGCCCCAGTTGTAGGCGGCCAATGCCAGGTGCCAGTCGCCAAAACGTGCGTGCAACTGCTCGAGGTAGTCCAGGGCCGCACGCGTGGAGGCCAGGACATCCCGGCGGTCATCGCGGAAGATGTTCTGCTTGAGGTCGAAGGACTGGCCGGTGGCCGGCATGAACTGCCACATGCCGGCGGCGCGTGCGCTGGAAACGGCTTGCGGGTTGAAGGCGCTTTCGATGAAGGGCAGCAGCGCCAGCTCCATGGGCAGTTCCCGACGCTCGATTTCCTCCACGATGTGGAAGAGGTAGCGTGCGGAGCGTTCGGTCATGCGCTGAATGTAGTCAGGCCGGCTGGCATACCACTGCTCCCGGTCGCGGACCAGATCGGTGTCGAGGTCGCGCATCGAAAACCCCCGGCGGATCCGGTCCCAGATGTCGGCTGGCGCGCTCAGCGGTGCCACTGTCTGACTGGACAGCTGCGCAGTGCCGACCTGGCTCAGTGGGCCTTGCGGGATGAAGGGGCGAGGTGCCGAGGATGCGTCGGCGTTTCCGGTGGCGGCGGATCCCGCCGAAGCAGTCTTGCCGTCAGGGGTCGGGGTTGCGCAGCCTGCCAGGAGCAGCGCCAACAGCAGAGGCAGGTGCCAGCACCAGTGGCTGACTCGGGCTCGCCAGTAAGGAATCATTCGGTCTGATCTCATCGAAAAACGTTTTTCCACTCACGCATGGCAGCGAACACCTCAACCGCCGTCTGTTCGGGCAGGTCGGCGTGCCGGGCCACCCGCTCAGCCACGGCAGGCTCCCGCACGCGCAGAAACGGATTGATCTGCCGTTCCAGGCCGATCGTGGAGGGCAAGGTCGGTTGCGCTTTGGCACGCAGCTGTTGACAGATCGCTTGGTGTGCAGCCAGTGCGGTGTTTGCAGGATCCACCGCCAGGGCGAACTTGAGGTTGGACAGGGTGTACTCGTGGGCCGCACAGACAAGGGTCTCAGGCGCAAGGGCGGCCAGCTGGTCCAGCGAGGTGAGCATTTGAGCGGCCGTGCCTTCAAACAGCCGACCGCAACCACCCGAAAACAGCGTGTCACCGCAGAACAGGATGGGCGCCCGCAGGCTGCCCGATTCCACAAGATAGGCCACATGGCCTGCCGTGTGCCCGGGCACATCCAGAACGCGAACGTGCACGTTGTCATTCAACAGGTTGAGGGTGTCATCTCCTCGCATTCGTTCGACCGGCACCGGAAGCTTCTCGGTGGCCGGACCGATCACACGCGCCGGGGTCTGACGCAGGAGTTCGGCCACACCGCCGACATGATCTCCGTGGTGATGGGTGACCAGGATGGTGTCCAGCACCAGCGATCGCGCTGACAGGTACTCTGCCACCGGTCGGGCATCGCCCGGATCGACGACGACGGCGCGGTGTCCGTCGTCCAGTACCCAGATGTAGTTGTCGTCAAAGGCCTGGACGGGGTGCAGGGTCATGGGCGTAGGTCGGTAGGCCAGCGGCAGGGCGTGTAGAGTATGCGGGTCGGTCGGTGCCGTGCAGGCATCGGATTCCGGAACAGCGCCCGGCAAGCCAGCGCAGAGCATCACCCATGAATCCATCGATTATAGGTTTGCAGCATTGGTTCCGGACCCCGCCCGGCCGTTACCTGCTCGACTGGGAGTCTGCCCAGTTCGACATGGTGGTCGATGACTGTTTTGGCTATCACGCCCTCCAGATGGGACTGCCCCAGTTGCATACCCTGCGGATTAACCGCATGCCCCATCGCTGGGTGGCCTTGCCCGAGTTCATGGCGCCTTTTCCAGATGGGGCCGAAGCCGCAGACCATCCCGATCCGGTTCCCGACGGGGCGCCGGTACCGTGTCTCATTACCGATGCGGCGGCGCTGCCGTTTCCCGAGGCGAGCCTCGATCTGGTGATCCTCCCCCATACGCTGGAACTCAGCGCCGATCCACACCAGGTCTTGCGCGAGGTGGAGCGCGTGCTGGTTCCCGAGGGACGCGTGGTGGTGACAGGACTCAATCCGGCCAGCCTATGGGGGCTCAAGCAGGGTACTGGACGCCTGGTGCAGCGTCTGGGTCTGGGTGGCGAGTTGTATCTGCCCGAAGCCGGGGACTTCATCGGCCCCTGGCGTTTGCGGGACTGGATGCGTCTGCTGGGATTTGAAGTAGAGTCCGAGCGCTTCGGTTGTTACCGCCCTGCCGTGCGAAGCGAGCAGTGGCTCGCGCGCATGGCCTGGATGGACCGTGCCGGCGCGCGCTGGTGGCCCATCTTCGGGGCTGTCTACTTTATTGTGGCGGTCAAGCGTGTCAGGGGGATGCGCTTGCTGGGACCCGCCTGGCGTCCGCGGGTGGCGGCTGCCGCGGCGCCGGTGTCCGTGGCTCGCCGACAGTGACCAATGAATGTTCAGGAGAACGGTTTGAATCAGGTGGTGATGTACACCGATGGGGCCTGCAAGGGCAACCCCGGTCCGGGAGGTTGGGGTGTGCTGCTGCGCTCCGGTGCCCACGAAAAGGAACTCTTTGGGGGTGAACGCGTCACCACCAACAACCGCATGGAGTTGATGGCGGTGATTGAAGGCCTGTCGGCACTCAAGCGCCCGTGTCGTGTCCAGCTGTTCCTGGACAGCGAGTACGTGCGCAAGGGGATCACCGAGTGGATTCACGGCTGGAAGGCCAAGGGCTGGAAAACGGCTTCCCGGCAACCGGTGAAGAACGCCGATCTGTGGCAGCGCCTGGATGCCCTGGTGCATGATGGGATTCACCACATTGAATGGCACTGGGTCAAGGGCCATGCGGGAGATCCGGGCAATGAGCGGGCCGACGCGCTGGCCAATCGGGGTGTGCCGGTCTGACTTCGCCGGACGCCGCCATGCGGTCGTGATATTGAACTTCCGCCTGCGAATCTGTCTCATGACTGTTACATTGAACGGCTACCGTTGCCGGTCGTCTTCAACGACCGATTCGCGGGCCTGATCTTCATCACCGACTCATCTTCATGGTCTTCAAGAAACCGACAGCAGTGCTCGCGCTGGCAGGTATTGCCATCGCATCCGGTGTGGCATGGTGGTATCAAAATCCCCGCGTGACCGTGAATGACAGTCCTTCGGTGGCGCCGGCGCCGGCTGGCCAGTCGAACGCACCGGTTCCGGTGGAGGTGACGCAGGTGGCGACCATGCGACTGCAGGACGATGCCCAGGCCGTGGGGACCCTCCGATCCCGCCAGAGCGTCACCCTGCGACCGGAGGTCAGTGGACGCGTGGCGCGCATCGCCTTCGATGAGGGCGCAAGGGTTCGCAAGGGGCAACTGCTGATTCAGCTGGATGACACGCTGCAGAAGGCCGAACTGAGCCAGGCGCAGGCACAACTGTCGATTGCACGCGCCAACCTCAAACGCAACCAGGAACTGGTGGCTGAGCGCTTTGTGGCGCAGAGGGTGGTCGACGAAAGCCAGGCCAACCTTCAGGTGGCCGAAGCCCAGGCAGCCCTGGCCGAGGCGCGGCTGGCGCGCATGCGTCTGGTGGCACCGTTTGACGCCACGGTGGGTCTGCGCAGCGTCAACGTGGGTGACTATGTCAAGGACGGCGCCGATCTGGTGAACCTGGAAGATACCTCGCAGCTGACGGTGGATTTCCGTCTGCCCGAGCGTTACCAGTCCCGCACCGAGGCCGGGCAGCGGGTTCTGGTTCAGCTCGATGCCATGCCGGGCAAGGATTTCGAGGCGCGCATCCTGGCGGTCGATCCCCTCATCGATGCCAATGGGCGTTCGCTCGCGGTTCGTGCCGTGATGCCGCCATCCTCCGGTGACTTGCGGCCCGGCATGTTCGCCCGTGTGAACATCATTTTCTCTGTGAATGATTCGGCGATGATGATCCCGGAAGAGGCGGTGGTACCCCAGGGTGGTCGCCAGTTCGTGGTGATGTTGCAGAGCGAGGGGGAAGGCGAGGGGGCCCGTCTGGTTTCACGCCGTGTGGAGGTCAAGCTCGGTGTCCGCCGTGGCGCGCAGGTGGAAGTGCTGTCGGGTCTCAAGCCAGGAAACACCATCGTGCTGGCCGGACAGCAGAGGCTCCAGCGGGATGGCACTCCGGTGCGTGTCATTGACATGAGTCAGGCAGGCGGGCGTCCGGCTTCCCCGCCGGGTGAGCTCAAGGCCTCGGCTCCGTCCGGCAACCGCTGAGATCCGACGCTGGAGCTTACCGATGCAACTGCCAGAGATCTCGATCCGCCGCCCGGTCTTCGCCACCGTCCTGTCCCTGCTCATCCTGCTGGTGGGGTGGGTGTCATTCGAGGGCCTCACGGTCCGGGAGTATCCACGCATCGACGAACCCACGGTCACGGTCAGCACGCGATTTGGTGGGGCATCCAGTGAAGTGATTGAGTCGCAGGTGACCAAGCCGCTGGAGGATTCGATCGCAGGGATTGAAGGGGTGGACGTCATCACCTCCATCAGCCGCCAGGAGCAGAGCCAGATCACTGTGCGCTTCAAGCTCGAGCGGGATCCCGACTCGGCCGCGGCCGATGTGCGCGACAAGGTCAGCCGGGTCCGCCAGCGCCTGCCGCAGGGCATTGACGAACCGGTGATTGCCAAGGTCGAGGCCGATGCGTTTCCGGTGGTCTGGATTGCGCTCAGTTCGGACCGGTACAGCCGGCTCCAATTGAGCGACTTTGCCAACCGACTGGCCAAGCCCGTACTGCAGACTGCACCGGGCGCAGCCGACGTCCGCATCTATGGCGAGCGGCGCTATTCCATGCGGATCTGGATCGATCCGGACCGGCTGGCTGCCTACCGGCTGACCGTACAGGACGTGGAAGACGCGCTGCGGCGCTCCAACCTGGAGGTGCCTGCCGGGCGCATCGAGAGCGCCCAGCGCGAGTTCAACGTCACCGCAGCCACCGACCTGCAGACGCCGGAGCAGTTCAGAGACATCGCGATCCGCAATGTCAACGGCCTGCCGGTGCGCCTGGGCGATGTGGCACGGGTGGAGCAGGGCCCACAGGATGAGCGCAGTGCGGTCCGGCTCAATGGACGGGATTCGATTTCGCTGGGCGTGATTCGTCAGGCCACGGCCAACCCGCTGGACCTGTCGGCCGGGGTTCGGCAACTGCTGGACAAGGTCCGCGAGGATTTGCCCGAAGGCGTGAATGTCGACATCGCCAATGACAACTCGGTGTTCATCGACCGGTCGATCAAGGCCGTCTACACGACGATTGCCGAGGCCGTGGTGCTGGTGGCGCTGGTCATCTTCGTGTTCCTGCGCACCCTGCGAGCCTCCATCATTCCGCTGGTGACCATTCCCGTCAGCCTCATCGGCACCTTTGCGCTGATGGCGCTGTTCGGGTTCTCGATCAACACGCTCACCTTGTTGGCATTGGTGCTGGCCATCGGCTTGGTGGTGGACGATGCGATCGTGGTGCTGGAGAACATCTATCGCCACATCGAAGAGGGCATGAAGCCCTTTGAAGCCGCGATCAAAGGGGCTCGGGAGATCGGCTTTGCCGTGGTGGCCATGACCCTGACCCTGGCGGCGGTGTATGCGCCGCTGGCATTCACGCCAGGTCGCACGGGTCGGCTGTTTGCCGAATTTGCGCTGGCCCTGGCTGGTGCCGTGGTCGTGTCGGGGTTTGTGGCGCTGACCCTCTCGCCGATGCTCTGTTCCAAGCTGCTTCGCCACAATCCGAACCCGGGCTGGTTCGATCGGGGGATGGAGCGTGCGCTGAATGGCCTGACCGCGCTTTACGGGCACGTGCTGGCGAAGTCGCTGAAGGTCAAGTGGCTGGTGGTGCTGGTCATGCTGGCGAGCGCGGCCGGAAGCTGGTGGCTGCTCAAGGGCATCAAGCAGGAACTGGCACCCATCGAGGACCGGGGCGTCATCCTGGTCAACATCAACGGACCGGACGGTGCCACACTCAACTACACCCGCCGTTACGCCGAGGCCATCGAGCGCATCGGACAGGACTATCCCGAGTTCGATCGCATCTTTTCCAACATCGGCAACCCGTCGGTGGCGCAGGGGTCGGTGTTCTACCGGGCCAAGCCCTGGGAGGAGCGTGAACGCACCACCCAGCAAATTGCACGCGAGGTGGCGCCCCGTATTGCCAGCTTGCCAGGTGTCAGTGCGTTCCCGATCACCCCGCCGTCCCTCGGGCAGGGCTTTCGGGAGCGTCCGATCAACTTCGTCATCGTGACCTCGGACAGCTACGAGAACCTCTCGCGTGTGGTGAGGCAGTTCCAGGAAGAGATGGCCCGCTACCCGGGATTCGTGCAAGTGGATACCGACCTTCGTCTGAACAAGCCCGAGGTTCGCATGGACGTGGACCGGGAGCGCGCAGCCGACATGGGCGTGAGTGTGGATGCGATTGCCCGCACCGTGGAAACCATGCTCGGTGGCCGGGTGGTCACCCGTTTCAAGCAGGATGGCGAACAGTACGACGTGGTGGTCCAGACCGACAGCGTGCAGCGCAGTGCGCCCGATGACATTGACCGGCTTTTTGTGCGTGGGCGCAATGACGCCATGATCCCGCTGGCCTCCCTGGTGCAAGTGCGCGAGGTGGTGGTGCCGCGGGAACTCAACCACTTCGGGCAACGCCGCAGCGCATCGATCACGGCCAACCTGGCGCCGCAACTGGCCTTGGGCGAAGCCTTGCAGATCATGGATCGCATTGCCGGCAAGGTGCTGCCACCTGGCTACACCACCGACCTGAACGGCCAGAGCCGGGAGTTC
Source organism: Hydrogenophaga sp. (assembly GCA_021166755.1). Classification (GTDB taxonomy): domain Bacteria; phylum Pseudomonadota; class Gammaproteobacteria; order Burkholderiales; family Burkholderiaceae_C; genus Hydrogenophaga; species Hydrogenophaga bisanensis. Next base: position 20,012 of record JAJPEW010000315.1, read on the forward strand.
CGCAGTTCGTCGGGGTCGTTGGCGATCGTCTTCGTGTTGGCCCTGGTGTTTATCTACCTGGTGCTGGCCGCGCAGTTTGAGAGCTTTGTTGATCCGTTCATCATCATGCTCAGCGTGCCGCTGTCGATGCTGGGGGCGCTGCTGGCGCTCAAGCTTACGGGGGGAACCCTCAATGTCTTCAGCCAGATTGGTCTGATCACGTTGGTCGGTCTGATCACCAAGCACGGCATCCTGATCGTGGAGTTTGCCAACCAGTTGTGCGAGCAAGGCAGGTCCAAGCTCGACGCGGTGCGCGAGGCGGCAGCCCTGCGCCTGCGCCCGATTCTCATGACCACCGGTGCCATGGTGCTGGGGGCTGTGCCGCTGGCACTGGCGTCGGGAGCGGGTGCAGAGAGCCGTCAGCAGATTGGATGGGTGATCGTGGGTGGCATGTCGCTGGGAACCCTGCTGACCATCTTTGTGGTGCCCACGATGTACATGCTGCTGGCGCGCCGCCACACGCCGGTGACCACGACGCCGTCCCAGGACAAGGCCCAGTCGCCAGACCTTCTGATCGCCAAGTAGTGCTTCCTGTGACGCGGCTTGGCGGTTAACCTGTCAGGCTGGAGTGGGGGAAGCACTTGGCGACGATTTTCGATGCATGGCAGTTTGGCTC
>JAJPEW010000033.1 GCA_021166755.1 Hydrogenophaga sp.
ACGCACTGCTTCCACCATGGCCTGGATGTGCTCTGGTGGCTCTTTGGTGACCTTGTCCACCAGGAAGGCGACCAGGAAGTTCACCATGGCACCGACTGCACCGATCGCTTCAGGCGTGATGCCGAAGAAGCTGTTGGCGCCGCCAATGAGACCCAGATATTCCGTGCCCTTGATGAAGAAGATGCCCTTGTGTGCAAACACATAGAACAGGGTCACGAACAGACCTGCCAGCATGCCGGCGGAGGCGCCCTTGTCGTTGATGGACTTGCTGAAGATGCCCATCATGATGGCCGGGAAGATCGTCGAGGCAGCGATACCGAAGGCCAGGGCCACGGTACCGGCTGCGAAGCTCGGCGGATTCAGACCCAGCCAGCCCGAGATCACGATGGCCACGGCCATGGAGATCTTGCCAGCCAGCAGTTCGTTCTTCTCACTGATGTTCGGGTTGATGGCACCCTTGATCAGGTCGTGCGACACGGCCGAGGAGATGGCCATGAGCAGACCGGCGGCGGTGGACAGCGCGGCCGCCAGACCACCGGCAGCCACCAGCGCGATCACCCAGTTGGGCAGCTTGGCGATTTCCGGGTTGGCCAGCACGATGATGTCGGCGTTCACGGTCAGTTCGTTGCCCTTCCAGCCGGCGGCCTCGGCCTTGCCCTTCACGACTTCGTTCTTGGTGGCGTCGTTGTAGAACTGGATGCGGCCGTCACCGTTCTTGTCGGTGAACTTCAGCAGACCGGTCTTTTCCCAGCGCTTCATCCACTCCGGACGGTCTTCGTACTTCAGGCTGGCTTCAGGAGCAAACATGTCGCCGTTGGCCTTGACCACGTCGGACTTCACCACCATCTGGCCATCAGCACCAGAACCAATACCCACAGCGGTGTTGACCGTGCCGAACAGGTTCAGGCGGGCCATGGCACCGACGGCAGGCGCGGTGGTGTACAGCAGGGCGATGAAGACCAGGGCCCAGCCGGCGGAGGCACGGGCGTCAGAGACCTTGGGCACCGTGAAGAAGCGGACGATCACGTGCGGCAGACCGGCGGTACCGATCATCAGCGACACGGTGTAGAAGAACATGTTCAGCGTCGAACCGGCCGAAGTGGTGGTGTACTTGCCAAAGCCCAGGTCGGTCACCACCTGGTCGAGCTTGGCCAGCAGGGACACGTCGGTACCCGCCAGAGAAGAGCTCAGGCCCAGCTGCGGCAGGAAGTTGCCGGTGAGGTTCAGGGAGATGAAGATGGCAGGCACCACGTAGGCCAGGATCAGCACGATGTACTGGGCCACCTGGGTGTAGGTGATGCCCTTCATGCCGCCGAACACCGCGTAGAAGAACACGATGGCCTGGCCGATGTAGATACCGGTTTCGCTGGACACGCCCAGGAAGCGCGAGAAGGTCACGCCCACACCGGTCATCTGACCGATGATGTAGGTGGTGGAAGCCACCAACAGGCAGACCACCGCCACGGTACGGGCCGTCTGCGAGTAGTAGCGGTCACCGATGAACTGGGGCACGGTGAACTTGCCGAACTTGCGCAGGTACGGAGCCAGCAGGCAGGCCAGCAGCACATAGCCACCGGTCCAGCCCATCAGGAACACGGCGCCGCCGTAGCCCATGTTGGAGATCAGGCCGGCCATCGAGATGAACGATGCCGCCGACATCCAGTCGGCGGCCGTGGCCATGCCGTTGGTGATGGGGTGCACGCCGCCACCGGCCACGTAGAACTCGGAGGTGCTGCCAGCACGCGCCCAGAAGGCGATGCCCAGATAGAGCGCAAAGGTTGCGCCGACGACCACGTAGGTCAGGGTTTGAAGATCCATGGTGTGGTGTCCTCTTGATCAGTCTTCTTGCATGCCGAACTTGCGGTCGATGTCACCCATCTTCTTGGCGTACCAGAAGATCAGCGCAATGAACACATAGATGGAGCCCTGCTGGGCGAACCAGAATCCCAACGGAGCACCGCCGAAGCTGATGTTGTTGAGTGCGCCGGCAAACAGGATGCCAAAGCCGTACGAGACAACGAACCAGATGACCAGCACCTTGGTCAGCAGGCCCAGCGTCGCAGACCAATAGGCCCGCGCGTTGCTATCGTCTTTCATATCAGTCATCTCCTCAGAGTGATTGCGGATGGAGCGGCGAACCGCCACGCTTTGCATGCCACGTACCGTCTTTTCACGTGCTTTCCCGTGCGGTTTTTGGCACTACGGGGCGGACTTTGTCGGCGCTTTCTTACAGCAAAATTTCGAAACACCGGCACCGCGCGGAACCATAGGGAAAGCCCCTAGCAAATAGTCGCCAGGGGCCTCGATGGAAGCGAAAGTGCGAGACGGGCCAATGAAAAAGGGCCCCGGGAAACCGGGGCCCTTTGCGCAATCGAACGCAGGCGAGGATCAGGCCGCAGCGACGAGTTCTGCAGGCGCGGCCGCCGGCTGGCGGATCAGGTGGTCGAAGGCGCTGAGCGCGGCCTTCGCGCCCTCACCCGCGGCGATGACGATCTGCTTGTAAGGCACCGTGGTGCAGTCACCGGCGGCGAACACGCCCTCCACATTGGTGTGGCCCTTGGCATCGACCACGATCTCGCCGAAGCGGCTGAGTTCGAGCGTGCCCTTGAGCCATTCGGTGTTGGGCACCAGGCCGATCTGCACGAACACGCCTTCCAGCGGAACCAGATGCTCCTGGCCGCTCACGCGGTCCTTGTACTTCAGGCCGTTGACCTTGCCGTCGGCGCCGGTGATCTCGGTGGTCTGCGCGTTCACGTGGATGGTCACGTTCGGCAGGCTCTTGAGCTTGCTCACCAGCACGGCGTCGGCCTTGAGCTGGTCCGCAAATTCGATCAGCGTCACGTGCTGCACGATGCCAGCCAGGTCGATGGCTGCTTCCACGCCCGAGTTGCCGCCGCCAATGACGGCCGTGCGCTTGCCCTTGAACAACGGGCCGTCGCAGTGCGGGCAATAGGCCACGCCCTTGTTCTTGTATTCCTGCTCACCCGGCACATTGACGTTGCGCCAGCGCGCACCGGTGGAGAGGATGACGCTGCGCGCCTTGAGCACGCCGCCGTTGGCCATCTGCACCTGCACCAGACCGCCCGGCTCGGTGGCGGGGATCAGCTTCTCGGCGCGCTGCAGGTTCATCACGTCCACCTCGTAGTGGCGCACCTGGGCTTCCAGCGCGGCCGCGAACTTGGGGCCGTCGGTCTCCAGCACCGAGATGTAGTTCTCAATGGCCAGGGTGTCGTTGACCTGCCCGCCGAAACGCTCGGCAGCCACACCGACGCGAATCCCCTTGCGGGCGGCATAGACGGCCGCGGCCGCACCGGCCGGGCCACCGCCGACGATCAGCACGTCGTAAGCGTCCTTGGCATTGAGCTTGGCGGCTTCGCGCTCACCGGCGTTCGTGTCCAGCTTGGCAACGATCTCCTCCACCGTCATGCGGCCCGAGCCGAACACCTGGCCATTGAGGAAGACCATGGGCACAGCCATGATCTCGCGATCGGTCACTTCCTGCTGGAAGGTGCCTCCCTCGATCACCACGGTCCGAACCTTGGGGTTGAGGATGGCCATCAGAGACAGGGCCTGCACCACGTCCGGGCAGTTGTGGCAGGACAGGGACATGTAGACCTCGAAGGCGAAGTCGCCGTCCAGGGCCTTGATCGAATCGATCACCTCCTGCTCCACCTTGGGCGGATGGCCACCCGTCCACAGCAGGGCCAGCACCAGCGAGGTGAATTCATGGCCCAGCGGCAGGCCGGCAAAGCGCACGCCCGAGGTCTCACCCTCGCGGGCAATCACGAAGGACGGCTTGCGGGCGTCCTGGCCCGACACATCCAGGCTGATCTTGTCCGACACGCCCACGATGTCGCCCAGCAGGCCACGCATCTCCTGGCTGGCGGCGCTGTCATCGAGCGAGGCGATCAGGCGGATCGGCTGGCGCAGCATGCCCATGTACTGCTGCAACTGGGCTTTGAGGGTGGCGTCAAGCATGTCGGACTCCTTGAATGCGGGAAAAAGGGAACGCGGAACCAATGCCGCTGGTGACTGGGCCTGCGAGAAGCCCAGCGGGCAGCGGAACTGCCGAGGAGACGTTGAAACGGGGTGACCCGATCCAGGGTGCCGCGGAACCGGCTTTGCCGGGCCGCAGGCACTGCCCCCTTGAGGGGGTGACGCGCCGCAGGCGCGGCGCGGGGGTGGATCAGATCTTGCCGACCAGGTCCAGGGAAGGAGCCAGGGTCTTGGCGCCTTCGTTCCACTTGGCCGGGCAGACCTGGCCAGGGTTGTTGGCCACGAACTGGGCGGCCTTGAGCTTGCGCACGGTTTCCTTGACGTCGCGAGCGATGGCGTTGTCGTGGATTTCGGCGGTCTTGATCACACCTTCGGGGTTGATCACGAAGGTGCCGCGCAGGGCCAGGCCTTCTTCGGGGATGTGCACGCCGAAAGCGTTGGTCAGCTGGTGCGTCGGGTCACCAACCAGGGGGAAGCGGGCCTTGCCCACGGCGGGGCTGGTTTCGTGCCACACCTTGTGCGAGAAATGGGTGTCGGTGGTCACGATGTAGACCTCGGCACCAGCCTTCTGGAACTCGGCGTAGTT
>JAJPEW010000211.1 GCA_021166755.1 Hydrogenophaga sp.
CCGGCCCTCGATCTGCTGATGAAAGGCCACCAGTCCGGCAGATCCTGCCGCCACACACCGGTCGGGGCACACCGGCAGTCCCATGGCGGAGAGCGCGTCCAGCACACCACTGTGGGTGGCAGGCGTATCCCAGCCACGGACCTCTCCGAGGCCGTAGGCGAAAAAGGACAGCGGGCGCTGCGCGGTGATGGACGAATCGAGCTGCCGAACCGCGCCGGCGGCGGTGTTGCGTGGGTTGATGAATGTCTTTTCGCCCTTGACGCGCTGGCGCTCATTGAGCCGTTCGAAGTCATCGCGGCGCATGTAGACCTCACCCCGGACTTCCAGCACCTCGGGGGACAACCCGATCAAACGAAGGGGTATCTGCCCGATGGTTCGAATGTTCTGGGTCACATCCTCACCAGTTTCACCGTCGCCACGCGTGGCCGCCAGCACCAGAACCCCCTGCTCGTAGCGCAGGTTGATGGCCAGACCATCGAACTTCAGTTCCGCCGCGTACTCGATCGGCGGCGCATCGTCGGACAGGCCGAGCTCGCGCCGGACGCGGTTGTCGAACGCCTGGGCGCCCGCCGAGGTGGTGTCCGTCTCGGTCTGGATGGACAGCATGGGCACGGCATGCCGGACCGGCACCAGGCCGTCCAGAATCTTCCCACCCACCCGCTGGGTGGGGGAGTCCGGGGTCAGCAGCTCAGGGTGTGCCTCCTCGATGGCCTGCAGTTCCCGGAACAGACGGTCATACTCCGCATCGGGAATTTCAGGCTCGTCCAGGACGTAGTACCGGTGGGCATGGTGATGCAGGATGGCCCGGAGCTCCGCGGCCCGGTCAGAGGGAATCACCGGGTCGGACAAACCGGCCTCATCAAACAGATCGGGGGTGCTCATGAGAACAGGCGGCGCGCCTGGGCTGACCCCGCCGCCAGATCGCGCGCTTCCAGCGCCTCGTAAAGGCTCTCGAGGTCGGCACCAATGCTGTCCATGACCTCGGCAGACAGCGGTTGGCCGGCATCGTCGGTCACCACCCCGTCCATGGCGTCGGCCAGCGCGGTGGCGGCCTGACGCAGGCGCACGAAGGGTTGCTCGTTGCGGGGCACATGGGTGACCTCCAGCGACAGGGCGATTTCGCGCAAGGCGCTTTGCTCCGGGTCCTCGGCCATGGCGGCCTGAGCGTCGTAGGAGAGGCTGAGAATGGGAGCCTGTCCGGGCTGGCTGCCCGCCAGCACCAGCCGCCCGGGCAGCACGCCGGGCACAAACCCCAGCCGGCTCGCGTGCTGGGTGACATAGCCCGGGCTCCACGCGGCCCGGCGCGCACGCAGCATGAAGCCCAGCTGGGCGTCGTGTCCGCTGGCGAAGGTATCCAGCTCCCTGGCACGGGCCACCTCGGCCAGCATGTCGGGAAAGTCCGGGGCCGCACCCACCGCGTCGGCAAAGGCCTGTGTCTTGACCACGAACTCTGAGAACTCGATTTCATTGAGGTGACCGGACCGGTTGGCCAGCTGAACGCCGGCCTGCAGGGCCGAGTAGCGCTGACCGGGGCGAGCCGACTCCCATTCCCCGGTGTTCTCGTTCAGGCCTTCGATGGCGAAGGGCTTGCTGCCCACGCGCCGGGTCGACGGCAGCGCCGCCAGCACCGCTTCGCCAGACACCACCGAGTCCAGAGAGAGCGGAGCGATCACATCGATCAGGGCGTCCAGCCCCGGACGCTTTTCGGGCGAGGGAATCACGTGGTTGAGCGTCACCAGGGGAACCGGAGGCCGCACCGCCTCACCGGTTCCCGATCCGTGCAAGGCCCCGGCCGGGGTCTCTTCGGATGCCAGCGACTCGCCGTCAAGCACCGGTTCAATGCGGTCAGCCTCGCTGTGCTCCTGGGGATCCAGCGGCCCGCCGGACATCGCCGGCTCGTTGCTGCTGCGCTCGGAATGGTCTTCTGTCTCTCTGGCGGTGCGTGGCGTGCTCTGGCGTGTGACCCATGCGTTGTACGCCACCACACCGGCCAATACGAGGCCACCGATGATCGCCAGGCTGATCTGCAAAGTGCTCATGATGCGGGCAATGGTGTGTGGGACTCAGGAGGCTTCCAGCATGCCGGCCGCCGACTCCATGTCGACCGCCACGATACGCGAGACACCTTGCTCCTGCATGGTGACACCGATCAGCTGTTCGGCCATCTCCATGGCAATCTTGTTGTGGCTGATGAACAGGAACTGGGTGCCCTTGCTGCTCATCGCCCGCACCAGCTTGGCGTACCGCTCGGTGTTGGCGTCGTCCAGGGGGGCATCCACCTCGTCCAGCAGACAGAAAGGTGCCGGGTTGAGCTGGAAGATCGCAAAGACCAGGGCAATGGCCGTCAGTGCCTTCTCGCCACCGGACAACAGATGGATGGTCTGGTTCTTCTTGCCGGGAGGCTGGGCCATGACCTGCACGCCCGCGTCCAGGATTTCCTCACCGGTCATCACCAGACGGGCGTTGCCGCCCCCGAACAGCTCGGGGAACATGCGTCCGAAGTGACCGTTGACGGTTTCGAAGGTATTGCCCAGCAGATCGCGCGTCTCGTTGTCGATCTTGCGGATGGCGTCTTCCAGCGTGTTGATGGCGTCGTTCAGGTCGGCGGACTGGGCGTCCAGGAACGTCTTTCGTTCGCGGGCTGCCGTCAGCTCATCCAGCGCGGCGAGGTTCACCGCACCCAGCGACTGGATCTCGCGGTGCAGCCGGTCGATCTCGCCCTGCAGGCCCGCCAGGCGCACATTGCCTTCAGCGATGCTCTGACCCACCGCCGCCAGATCGGCCTGTGCCTCCGCCAGTTGCTGGGAGTACTGCTCGACACCCAGGCGGGCGGCCTGTTCCTTGAGCTGGAAGTCGGTGATGCGTTGCCGCAGAGGTTCCAGTTCACGTTCGAGCTGAAGGCGGCGCTCATCCGACGCACGCAGCTTCAGCGTGAGGTCATCGTACTGGCTGCGCAGGGCCGCCAGAGCCTGTTCACGCTCCAGCTTGGCCGCCAGTGCCGCTTGCAGCCCTGCCTGGGCGGCCGCGTCGGTCAGGCGGGACAGCTCGTCGGCGGCCCTCACCTGTTCCTCGGTGAGCGTGCGTTCCTGCGTGGCGGCTGTCTCCAGCGCGCGCTGCAATTCACCCTGGCGGGCCGCCAGGGTCCGCATCGCGAAGGTGGCCTCTTGAGCCGTGCGCTCCAGGGAACGTTGCTGCTCACGGGCCTGATTGAGTGCACGCTCGGCCTCGATGACCTTGTCATCGAACTGGGCATGGCGTTCCTGGCTGTCCGCCAATTGCATGTCCAGTTCTTCGAAACGTGCCTCGGCAGTCACCCGTCTTTCCTGGAGGCTTTCCAACTGCTCATCCACCTCGGCCATATCAGCCGCGAGCTGTTCGCTGCGTGCCCGTGTCTGTTCGGCCTGCTGCGCCAGCCGCAAGGCTTCCACCTGCCGCTCATGCGCACGGTTGCGCGCTTCGGCGGCGTCGCGTCGTGCGGCCACCAGACGCTGTGACGCATCGGCATAACCCGCTTCAGCCCGCACCAGGGCCGTGCGCGCCTGCTCCGTGATCAGGACCTGCGCCTTGAGCTGCTTGTCCAGGTTCTCGATTTCCTGGGCGCGGGCCAGCAGACCGGCCTGTTCCGAGTCGGGCGCGTAAAAACTGACGCTGTGGGCGGTCACCGCATGGCCGGCCGGTACGAAGATGACCTGCCCGGGCTGCAGCTCATGGCGCCGGCCCAGGGCCTCGTCCAGTGTGGCCGCGGTCAGACAACCTTGCAGCCATTCGTCCAGCAGGGCCTTCTGGCTCGCATCCGTGACGCGGAGCCAGTCAGACAGTGCCTTGAAGATCGGATGGGCAGTCGCTGCCGCAGCCGGCGGGGGCGGACTGTAAAAGGCCAGCCTGGCGGCCGGCGCATCGCTGCCGAAGGCCTTGATCATTTCCAGCCGGGACACCTCCAGGGCCGACAGGCGTTCGCGCAGGGCAGCCTCCAGCGCCGTCTCCCAGCCTGTCTCGATGTGGATGCGGCTCCACAGGCCCTGCAGTCCATCCAGCCCGTGCTTGGCTAGCCAGGGCTTGAGCTTGCCATCGGTCCGGACTTTCTCCTGCAAGGCCTTGAGCGCTTCCAGACGCGCCGACAGGTCCGCCTGTCGTGCCGCTTCCTGGTTCACGGCCTGCTGCTCCTGGCGCCGCTGTTCGTCCAGTTGGGGGACGCTGTCCTGGAGCTCGTGCAGCACCGCCTCGGCCACCTGGGCGGCCTCATCGGCCTGCGCATGCTGGGCCTTTGCATCCTGCACGCGGGCGTCGTCGGGGGCCGCCAGGGCATTGCGGTCCGCCATCAGGCGCTCCCTGCGCTGCGTGATCTGGCGCGCCTGTTCCTCGATGCTGCGCTGCTCGGCCGCCAGCACCTGGATCTGTTGCTGGATCTGGGTGACACCAGCCCGCTGCTCGTTCGATCGCTGCTGGGCCTGCCGCAGGGCATCCTCCAGCGAGGGCAGCACGCCCGACTGTTCCTCGCCCTGGGCCTCCAGAATCGCAGCCTTCTCTTCGGCCTCAACCATGGCGCCCGCCAGTTGCTCCAGCTCGGCAGCCGCATCTTCCCGGCGCGTGGCCCAGGAGCCCAGCTGCTCGCGCAGCTGCACCAGACGTTGCTCCACCCGCTGGCGGCCTTCCACCACGAACCGGATCTCGGCTTCGAGCTTGCCGACTTCGGCGCTGGCTTCGTACAGCTTGCCCTGTGCCTGGTTGACCTGATCACCCGCGGCGTAGTGTGCCTGCCGGATGGTCTCCAGCTCGGCTTCGACGCGGCGCAGGTCGGCGGTGCGCGACTCCAGGTCATTCACCGCCTGGGCGGCGTCGGTCTTGATGCGGGCCTGATCGGCTTCGGCCTCGGCCCGCCGCAGGAACCAGAGCTGATGCTGTTTGAGCGTGGCGCTGGCATTGAGCTCGTGGTAGCGCGCGGCGACCTCGGCCTGTTTCTCCAGCTTCTCCAGATTGGCGTTGAGTTCGCGCAGGATGTCTTCGACCCGCGTCAGGTTCTCACGGGTGTCGGACAGGCGGTTGGCGGTCTCGCGCCGGCGTTCCTTGTATTTGGACACGCCCGCAGCTTCCTCCAGGAACAGGCGCAGTTCTTCCGGCTTGGATTCGATGATGCGGCTGATCGTGCCCTGGCCGATGATGGCGTAGGCGCGCGGACCCAGTCCGGTGCCAAGAAACACGTCCTGCACGTCACGCCGGCGCACCGGCTGGTTGTTGATGTAATAGCTGCTGGTGCCGTCGCGCGTGAGCACGCGCTTGACGGCGATCTCGGTGAACTGGCCCCACTGGCCGCCGGCGCGGTGGTCGCTGTTGTCAAAGACCAGTTCGACGCTGGAGCGGCTGGCCGGCTTGCGGGTGTTGGTGCCGTTGAAGATCACGTCCTGCATGGACTCGCCACGCAGTTCCGACGCCTTGGACTCGCCCAGCACCCAGCGCACGGCGTCCATGATGTTGGATTTGCCGCAACCATTGGGCCCCACCACCCCCACCAGTTGGCCGGGCAGCATGAATGCCGTGGGCTCGGCGAAGGACTTGAAGCCTGAGAGCTTGATCGATGTGAGGCGCACGGGTGACGTTGTGCAGCTGCAACTGCTTGATTTTTAAGAGAAAACCCCTTCCCCGGGGGCAGAAAACCGATGCTGGATGATACCTTGTGGCGAGGTCACGACCGCAGTTGCGCGACAGCGGTCGCCGGCTGGGGATAATCTCGCCCATGAATCCCAAGCTGTCCCTCCTGCAGCCCTACCCGTTCGAGCGGCTGCGCCAACTCTTTGCCGGCGTCCAGGGCAACCCCGACCTGCGTCCCATCAGTCTGGGTATCGGTGAGCCCAGGCATGCCACCCCCCAGATGCTCAAGGACGCGCTGGCGGCCGCCCTGGACACCGGCCTGACCGGCTACCCGGCAACCGCTGGTGAGCCGGCACTGCGCCAAGCCTGTGCCGACTGGCTCCAGCGGCGCTACGGGGTGACGGTCGATCCCGCATGCCAGATCCTGCCCGTCAATGGCTCCCGTGAGGCCCTGTTTGCCTTCGCGCAGACCGTGCTCGACAGCTCCAAGCCGTCGCCGGTGCTGGCCTTTCCCAATCCCTTCTATCAGATCTATGAAGGGGCCGCGCTGCTGGGTGGCGCACAACCGTACTATGTGCCCAGCGTGCCCGAGCGCAACTTCGCCGTCGACTGGCAAAGCGTGCCCGACGATGTCTGGGCGCGCACGCAGATGATCTTCGTGTGTTCGCCGGGCAACCCGACCGGTGCTGTCATGCCACTGGACGAATGGAAGATGCTGTTCGACCTGAGTGACCGCCACGGCTTCGTGATCGCCTCTGACGAGTGCTACAGCGAGATCTACTTCCGCGAAGAGCCTCCGCTGGGCGGACTGGAAGCGGCCACCCGGCTGGG
>JAJPEW010000116.1 GCA_021166755.1 Hydrogenophaga sp.
ACCCGTTGACAGGCTCTCTTCCTGCGCCACATCACAGATCTTCAACGACACGGTGATCTCACCCCCGCGTCCCCGCATGGCCTGCCAGGCATTGGTACACAGGTTCATCACCACCTGCTGGATCTGGGTACTGTCGGCCCGCACCATCGGTCCCGTGACAGGCATCCGCGTGTTCAGACGGACCCCGGCCGGCAACAGCGAACGCATGAGGTTCAGCGCTTCCTCGACCAGGGGGACCAGGGCCTGCTGTTCCATGGTGGGGGACTGTCGGCGGCTGAAGGCCAGGATCTGCTGCACCAGCTGCCTGGCCCTCAGGGCCGCCCGCTGGATCTCGGCCAGACTCTCCTGCGCCAGATGGCCGTCCCCCACGTCTTCCCGGGCCAGGGACAGGTTGCCCAGAATGGCGGCCAGCAGGTTGTTGAAATCGTGCGCCACCCCGCCCGCCAGGGTGCCGATGGCCTCCATCTTCTGCGACTCCCGAAGCTGGCCTTCCAGCTGCTGGCGGCGCATCTCGGCTTCCTTGAGCTCGGTGATGTCGGTGTGGGTACCGACCATGCGCAACGGTTTGCCGCCCACATCCCGGCTGATGACCATGCCCCGGGTCAGTACCCATTTCCAGGCACCGCCCTTGCACTGGACCCGGTGCTCATTGCGGTAGATCGGCGTGCGGCCTTCGAAATGGTCCAAGCGGTCGCGCAGCATCTGCTCGCGGTCTTCGGGATGGGTCCGCTGGTCCAGCGCCTCGGCCAGGCGAGGCAGTTCGTCCTCGTTGAACCCGTACATGGCCAGCATGCTGGCGGAGAGGTATTCCTCTCCGGTGGCCAGGTTCCAGTCCCAGACACCGTCGCCCGCACTCTCCAGGGCCAGTTTCCAACGTGCCTCGGTCTCTCGCAAGGCGACTTCCGCCTCACGCTGCTCGGTGATGTCCAGCAGCACGCCCACGCGCAGCACGCCGGTCTCGTCGCTGCTCACCGATGTCGAGCGCCGCAGGATCCAGCGGATCTGCCCATCGGGTCGCACAATGCGGAATTCGCCGCCCAGGTCCTCATGGCCCCGGCGCATCAGGTCGATGTCACGCTCCAGCTGATCCTGGTCGGCAGGGTGCCGGTACCGGCGGATCAGGTCGGGATCACGAAGCAGATCACCGGGCTCGAAGCCATAGATGTCCCGCACCCCATCGCTGACAAACCGGTACTGACGCCGGCCATCCGGTGCAATGTGCACGGCAAACACCATGCCCGGCACCTGCGACGCCACCTGGCGCATCTGCTCCTCACTGCGTTGCAACGCCTCGCGGGAGTGCACCTGTTCGGTGATGTCTTCGACCGTGCCTTCGTAGTACAGGGGCTGCCCCTGCGCGTCCCGCACCAGATGGGCGTTCTCGCTCACCCAGCGCTTGAGGCCCGTCCCGTGTTGCTGGACCGCAGACACGAGTCCCCGAACCTGGCCATGCATGGCCAATTGCTGCTGGAAGTGCTGGCGCCTTCCTGGGTCCAGGTACCAGTCGCCCGCCAACCTGTTCACGTCCGCAAGAAAATCCGCCTCCGTCGCAAACCCGTTGAGCCTGACCAGCGCCGGATTGGCGTGCAGCATCGTGCCATCGGGTGCACAGCGGTAGGCACCGATCGGCAGGAAGGTGAACAGCGTGCCGAAGCCCTGATCGGCCGGTGGCGCAGATGGCGTCATGGACCCATTGTGGCCCAGCCCACCGCAGCGCGAAAGCCCTTGCTGCGCGGGTTTCCCGCGATAATTTCACGGCTCGGGCGAACAACTGCCTGCGTGCCGCCCATTTTCACCGCCCACTCCCGTCAGGACCCGACCGTGCAAGTCACCCGCATTCTGGCCGTGCGTCACGGCGAGACCGCCTGGAACCGCGACACCCGCATCCAGGGCCACACCGACATCGACTTGAACGACCAGGGTCGCCAGCAGGCCAGGCGACTGGCGCTGGCCCTGCGGGACGAACCCCTAGCCGCCATCTATGCCAGCGACCTCAGCCGTGCCCGCGCGACCGCCCAGGCTGTGGCCGACCTGCAGGGACAGGCTGTCCAGACCCACCCCGGGCTGAGGGAAAGAAGATTCGGCCGCTTCGAGGGGCTGACTTGGGCCGAGATCGAGGCACAGCACCCCGAGGAGGCCCTGGCCTGGCGCAAGCGCCATCCGGAATTCGCGCCGCCGGGAGGGGAGTCACTGTTGCAACTGCGCGAGCGCATTGTGAGCACCGTTCAGGCGCTGGCGTCACGCCATGCCGGCGAGCAGATCATGATCGTGGCCCACGGGGGCGTGCTCGACATCCTCTACCGCGCCTCGACCCGGCTGGATCTGCAGGCTCCCCGCACCTGGGAACTGCCCAACACGGCCGTCAACCGCCTGCTCTGGAGCCCCGAAGGACTGAGCCTGGTGGGCTGGGCCGACACCACACACCTCCAGGACGCCGGGCTGGACGAACAGAGCGCCTGAACGGAACGGGCGCCTATCAGGGTTGTTGCCGAGCCCCATCGGTACCACCGCGAACCACAATTCGCGCATGACGTCCAGCCAGATCATCGTGCTGGCAACCCCGGTCTTCCTGCTGCTCATCGGACTGGAGTTCGCCATCGGCCATGCACGCGGCCGCAACACCTACCGCCTGCCCGATGCCATCACCAGCATTGGCTTGGGCATGCTCAGCCAGATCAGCGCCGTGTTCACCCGGCTGCTGCGGGTGGGCATCTACACCGCCATCTTCAGCACCGTGGCGATCTTTCCTGATGCCGCGCTGTGGAACCACTGGACCGGCTGGCTGCTGGCCCTGCTGTTCTACGACTTCTGCTACTACTGGCACCACCGCCTGGGACACGAAAGTGCCGTGTTCTGGGCGGCCCATGTAGTGCACCACCAGAGCGAGGACTACAACCTCTCGACCGCGCTGCGCCAGACCAGCAGCGGCGCCTTGCTGGGCTGGATCTTCTACGTGCCGATGGCGGTGGTGGGGGTGCCTCCCTTGGTGTTTGCCGTGGTCGCGCTGGTCGACCTGCTCTACCAGTACTGGATCCACACGCAACAGATCGGGCGCTTGGGCTGGTTCGACCGGGTATTCGCGTCGCCTTCGAACCACCGGGTTCACCATGCGGTGAACGACGCCTACCTGGACAAGAACTACGGTGGCATCCTGATCGTCTGGGACAGGCTGTTCGGCACCTTCACCGACGAGGATCCCGCCAACCCCTGCGTCTACGGCACCCGCAAGCCGCTGCGCAGCTGGGACCCGCTGTGGGCCAACCTGGAGGTGTACGCGGCACTGGCACGGGACAGCTGGCGCACCCGCAGTTGGGGCGACAAGCTGCGCGTGTGGTTCAAGCCACCTGGCTGGCGGCCCGCCGATCTCGCTGCGGCCGAACCCGCCACGCCTTTCGAACCGGCCCGTCTGCAGCGCTTCGAAACGCCCATGGCGCCCGGCCTGCAATGGTTCTCGGCCCTCCAGTTCCTCGCCCTGCTGGGCGGCGTGGCGCTGTTCCTCTGGCACGCCGAAAACTGGCCGCTGTCGCGCAGCGCCGTCTGGTTCGGTGTGTTGCTGGCCGGCCTCTGGGCAGTGGGGGCCGTCATGCAGGGCCGCCTGCTGCCGCTGGAGGCTCTGGTCATCGAGGCCGGGGCGCTGTCGATGGCGGCCGCGGCCGACGGTTGGCGCGAGGCCCACCTGTTCTTCAAACCCGCCGCCATGGTGCAGGCCCTGCTGCTGGTCGCCCAAGCCTGGGGCTCGGGTCGCCTGCGAGGAACCGCAGCCCTCTGGCTGGGTCTGGCCCTGGCCGGTTCGCTGGCCGGCGATGTGTTTCTGATGCTTGAAGGCCTGTTCATCCCCGGCCTGGTGGCCTTCCTGCTGGCTCACCTGGCCTACATCGTCCTGTTTGGCCAAGGCGTGTCCTGGTGGTCATCGCGCGGAATTCTGGTGCTGACCCTCGGTTACGCCCTGGTGATGGTGATCGTGCTCTGGGCGGGGGGGGTACCCGGCGCCCTGCGAGTACCGGTGGCGATCTATGCAACCGTCATCGCGCTGATGGCCGCACAGGCGCTGGGGCGCGCCCAGCAGCTCCGTGACACCGCGGCCTGGCTCGTCGCTGCCGGGGCCATCGCCTTTGTGATCAGCGACACCCTGCTGGCGATCAACCGTTTCCTCACGCCCCTGCCGGCCTCCCCGGTCTGGGTGCTGTCGACCTACTACGCCGCGCAGTGCCTGATCGTCGGGGGCATGCTGCGCAGCGAGCGGGTCAAAAGAGCCGTTCAGGCCCCGAACAACCCGCCCTCGGCTGCGGGCGGCGCCACACCCAGGTGACGGTAGGCCGCCAGCGTGGCGGTGCGCCCGCGCGGCGTGCGCTGCAGGTAGCCCTGCTGGATCAGGTAGGGCTCGATCACGTCCTCGATGGTGTCGCGCTCCTCGCCGATGCTCGCTGCAATGTTGTCCAACCCCACGGGGCCGCCATCAAAGCGGTGGATCACCGCCTCCAGGAGCTTGCGATCCATCAGGTCGAAGCCTTCGGGGTCCACATCCAGCATCGTCAGAGCGCGGCCCGCGATGTCGGCCGTGATGCGGCCATCGCCCTTCACATCGGCAAAGTCACGCACGCGGCGCAACAGGCGGTTCGCAATGCGGGGCGTGCCCCGGCTGCGGCGCGCAATCTCGAACGCGCCTTCGGCGTCGATGGGCGCGTTCAGCAGGCCGGCGCTGCGGGTGACGATGCGCTGCAGCTCGGCCGGGGTGTAGAACTCCAGCCGCGCCACAATGCCAAAGCGATCGCGCAGCGGGTTGGTCAGCATGCCGGCGCGCGTGGTGGCGCCGACCAGGGTGAAGGGCTGCAGGTCGAGCTTGATGCTGCGCGCCGCCGGCCCCTCGCCGATCATGATGTCGATCTGGTAGTCCTCCAGCGCAGGATAGAGGATCTCCTCCACCACCGGTGAAAGGCGGTGAATCTCGTCGATGAACAGCACGTCGTTGGGTTCGAGGTTGGTCAGCAGCGCCGCCAGGTCCTTGGGCTTTTCCAGCACCGGCCCGCTGGTCTGGCGCAGGTTCACGCCCAGTTCCTGGGCGATGATGTGACTCAGCGTCGTTTTGCCCAGGCCCGGCGGGCCAAACAGCAGCACGTGGTCCAGCGCCTCGGCGCGCTTCTTGGCCGCGCCGATGAAGATCTCCAGCTGCTCGCGCACCTTCTGTTGGCCCACGTATTCGTCCAGCAGCTTGGGTCGCAGGGCACGCTCGATGGCCTCCTCCTTGGGCGAATAGGCCACGGGAGACACCACCCGCGGGGCGGGCGTAAAGTCATCGGTCTGAATGGTCACAGGCGTCGGTCTTTCACTGATGCAGGGATCGGCGATGACTATACCTTCACGCGTGAATCACCGCGAAAGTTCTCAAGCGCTTGGTGAACGCAACCCCGGCACCTCGACCGGACGAGGACCGGGCATCTTTTGTGCTGGCCCGTGCGTTAGCGCTTCCTCAACACAAGAAAGATGGACGAACCGTAGCCGGCACCTGGGCAGAAACGCTCAAGACTCGTCAGTCGGTACAGCAGAGCATTCACCCAATCAGGAGGCATGCGCACATCCGACACGACGACATCGGATGAGGACCCCAACCGCATCCGCTGTGCGGTCCGTGCAGCAAAGATCAGTGGCGACAAGAGCATGGGCCAGCTTTGATGGCCAACGATGTCCCAACTGGCCGTTTCAGCGAGGCGGGCGACATCTTCCGGCTCAAACCGGCGCGAAATGCCCACCGCACGATCATGCATCCCGGAGAACGCCGCGCGCGCCGGCAGATTCATGATCAGAACACCCCCTGTGTGCAGGCGATCGTGACACGTCCGGACAAACGCCTCTTGTTCTTTGTCCCCGAGAAAGTAGAGGCTGTCGTTCGAGACGATCACATCAAAGACCACCGTCGGAAAGACGCGGGACAAGTCACGCAGATCAGCCTGCACCACATCGAGGTTACCGGCGCGGGCGCGGGCCACCGCAGTGGGGGACAGATCAAATCCATGCAACTGATCGTGACCGTCACCCTTGAGCTTGAGCAGCAGTCCGCCAGTTCCGCAGGCAGCGTCCAGGATCCGGGGTGACTTTGCAGCAAAGAAATCGGCAATCGTTCGCAGGCAACGGTCGTGCAGGTTGCGGTACCACCAGTGGTCCCGCTCGCACTCGGCCATCTTGCGGTACTCGTCCTCCCGGTCCAGCATGTCTGACTCAGGCAGTTCGTTTGAACACCACGTGCCGCTGCATCAGGAAGCTGGTCAGCACGATGACGACATGGATCAGCAACTGTCCCAGAATGGGGCCCAGCAAACCGCTTTCCACCAGCATCATCAACATGATGCTGTTGAGCGCAAAGACAAGCACGTAGGTCATGACGTACTTGGGCAAGGTGTGGCGCGCCTCGGAGGCATCCGAAAACGTCCAGAACCGGCTGAGCGCATAACCGATGAAAGTGCACACCGCGTATTCGATGGCCAAGGCAGCCCGATAGTCCATGCCCAGCTGCACACAGGCGATGAACAGGAGATACCCCAGACCGGTGTTGAAAGCGCCCGCCACGACAAAGCGCCAGAAGCGCTTCATGAAAGTTCGCTCACCGCACGGTTGACCGCATCGATCACCAATTGGGCACGTTCACGACCCAGCTCCGGGTACATGGGCAGAGACAGCACCTCTCGCGCCAGCATCTCGGTCACCGGAAGGCTCCCTTCACCCATGCCCATCCACTCATACCCGGGCATCCGGTGAATGGGATGCGGATAGTGGATGCCTGTGCCGACCCCCATGCTGGACAGCGCCGCCCTCAGGCGGTCCCGCTGGGATGATCGAACCACGTAGAGGTGATAGGCATGATCGACACCTTGGTTGGGCACCATTCGCTGCAGCTGCCCGGGCAGCGACTCGTCGTACCAGGTGGCAATTTCACGCCGACGGTTCACCCAGTCCGCCAGGTGCGGCAGCTTGACGTTGAGCACCGCCGCCTGCAATTCGTCCAGACGGGAGTTGAGCCCCTCGCGTACAGAGCAGTAGGTCTGCTCGAAGCCATACATCCGGACCTTCTTGCACTCGGCAATCAGCTTCTCGTCGTGGCTGGCACACAGCCCGCCGTCCCCGTACGCACCCAGGTTCTTGGTCGGATAGAAGGAAAACGCGGAGGCATCCCCGAGCGTGCCTGCCATCTGTCCATTGAGCCTGGCGCCATGGGACTGGGCGCAGTCTTCAATGATCCTGATCGACCTGTCTCCCAGCAGGCGGCGCAAGGCGGGAATGTCCACCATGTTGCCGAACAGGTGCACAGCAATGACCGCCCGGGTGGAGGGGGTGATGTGCTGTTCGAGCTGTCCGAGATCCATGAGGGCGGTCCTGGGGTCCACATCGCAGAAGACCGGTGTGGCACCAGCCAGACGAATGGCACTGACCGTCGGAACCGCCGTGTTGGACACCGTGATGACCTCGTGGCCCGGGCCGATGCCCATCGCCATCAACAGCACCACCAGGGCATCCGTTCCGCTGTTCACACCCGCACAGGAAACCCCCTCGCCCAGGTAGCTGGCGAAGGACTTCTCGAAACGGGCCACCTGAGGACCCAGAACCAGTTGCCCCGACGTCAGCACCTGCGTCATCGCATCACCGATTTCGGTGGCAATCGATCGGTATTGCTCACCATAGTCAAACACCGGCACTGCCGTCATTTCCAATACTCCTTGGGATGTTTCCGATAAAAGTCCAGCGTCGACTGCACGCCTTCGGCAAGATCGATGCGGGGATGCCAACCTGTCAGGCGCGAGAAACGCTCATAGTTGCCGTAGTAGTCGCCGATGTCGATCGACTTCTTATCCTGCGGGAAGGGCACCGTCTCATAGCTGACGCCGGTGCATTTGTGCAGCATCAGGACCAGATCGTTGACGGAGTAGCTCCTGGGCGCACCCAGGTTGAACACCTGGCCGTAGCATTCCTGACAAAGTGCGGCCCGCATCAACGCGTCCACCACGTCATCCACGTGGTTGTAGTCGCGCAATTGATCACCGGTTCCGAACACCCGGATAGGTTCACCCAGCAGCGCCTGCCGGATGAAGATACCGATGAAGCCCTGACGGTTGTTCCGGATCTGCTGGTGCGGGCCGTAGGTGTTGGTCAGACGCAGCACCGTGGACTTCAGGTCGTACGCACGCTGATAGAGCAGGTGATAGTACTCTGCCGCCAGTTTGTTGATGCCATTGACATCAATGGGCAGCGCCGGATGATCCTCCGTCACGGGCAGGAACTGGGGTACACCGTAGACCTGACGGGTGGAGGTATAGATCAGCTTCGCGGTCGGATTGTGTTTGAGGCAGGCCTCGACCAAGTTCATGCTGGAGACGCAGTTCACCCCCAGATCCAGTTGGGGGTCGCGCATGCTGTCCCCATGACTGACCTGACCGGCCAGGTTGAACACATAGTCCTGCCCCTTGACCAGCTGATTCAGGGAATGCTGGTCACGCATGTCGCTGATGTTGACCTTCACACGCCCTTTCACCGGCTCGATATTGAACCAGTTGCCGCCGTGTTCCGGAATCAGTGCGTCCAGCAGCGTGACTTGCGCGCCCGCCTTGACCAGTGCAATGGCCAGGTTGCTGCCGATGAAACCCAGCCCACCGGTGATCAGCACCCTGCGATCGGCAAACTGCTCAGCGGGATTCTGGCGGCTTGTGTCCATACACCTTCCCTTGGATGACATGACGTCGAACAGTGAACTGCGGCAACCGATTGACCATCATGAACACGCGGCCGACGTATTCGCCCACGAAACCCAGCGTGACCAGAAACAGGCTCGCCAGCACCAGCAACGAAATTTCGATCGATGCCCAACCGATGGGCAACGCCGGGTTGCGAACCTTTTCGACCACCACATACAAGGCGCCCAACGCACTCAGTGCCGCCATGAACAAGCCCACCATGCCGATCAGCCGCAAAGGCATGATTGAAAAATTGAACGCCATGTTCATCCACAGAGACACCAGCTTTCGCAAGGTGTAGTTGGACTCACCCTCTTCTCTGGGCAAATGCTGCAGGGTCACCTGCGAGTAGCGCCGCGTCACACGCAAGATCAGTCCGTCCAGGTAGGGGTACGGCCCCTGGTAGGACGTGACCTGATCGATCACGAACCGATTGATGATCTTGAACGAGGACAGATACAGGTCGGATGGCTTGTTGATCAGCCAGCTGGCGACCAGGTTGTTGAAGCGGCTGCCGAGATTTCGCAGGAAATGGTGCTGCTTCTTCTCGTAGCGGGAAAAGACCACGTCATAGCCTTTTTCGATTTCGTTGATCAGCTTGATGACTTCAGAGGGCGGGTTCTGGAAGTCATCGTCAATGATCACGGCGACATCACCACGACAGTGGTTCAGACCGGCCATCACCGCATTGTGCTCACCATAGTTCCTCGACAGGTCCAGGAACGTGATCCAGGTGTGCTGACGGGCGAGCGCCTCGCAGACCTCGGCCGAGTTGTCGCGCGGACTGGCGTCGTTGACCAGCACCACATCCAGCTCGTACAGGTGAGAGAGCTGCTCTTGCAGCGTGTCCACCAAACGTCCGATGGTGGATGCGCCGTTGTATACGGGGATCACGATACTGACGATCACTTCATTCGCTCCATTGAATTCGCTCCGTTGATTCAGAACCCCTCAGGGCCTCCCCACATGCCGGTCACGCACCAGGGATGGCATACAACTCGTGCCCGCCGCAATCCATCACCCGAAATCTCGCCATCGAGTCAGGCCATTGAAGTTGGCTGTAAGGGTCTTTGATGTACCAACCGATATGACGTGATTGCAGAAAGTCAAGCACCTGCGCTTCGGTGTTCATCCTCGTAAGCGCATCAACCTCGCGGAGCACATCAGGTCTGGCCGAACGGGTCGGGCCGTAGATACTCCGTCCTGCATAAATCTGCATCTCTGCATGGGCCGTGTAGAAGTACCACTTGTCGCCACCGGAGGCCAGAAACAGGTCGTTCGGCCGGCGGTGTGTGCGCATGTGCCCGGCCAGTTGCAGGGCGCAGCGATCAAAGGACATGATGGCCCGATAGCCTGGCTTCCAATGGGGAAACACCTGCAACCCTGGGGCTTGCTGCCACAGCATCACCGTGGCGGCCGCGCAGATAGAGATGGCCAGCACCCCCCCCCGAAACGTGCGCGGATAGCCCTTCCCCCAGATGACGAAGTACAAGGCGCCCGCGCTCCACGCAGCCACCAGAAAGTACGCCCACACGAAAGGCCTGTGGATCAGCTCATCCACGGTTCCGATACGGCGGATGTCCCCTGAAAGAAAGAGAGCCGACAGCAACCAGCCGATGAAGACAGCCAGAATCCATCCGACATGGCGGTCTTCCGTTTCCCGTTTGCCGTACCAGCGAATGAGCACAAGAGCCAGCAGAAAGACCACGCAAAGCAGTCCGAACGCGTAGGCCAACAGGAAAGCTGCGCCCAACCCGTAAACGAATGGCGTTTGACCATTTGCCTGGTACTGGTGGCGCAGCCAGTCCTTCAGCGGACTGCCTGAGGTGTAGTGATTCAAATTCCTGAAATGGACATGCACACCGGAACCATCCAGCGCCAGATAGGGCACCGTCTCCAGCCCTTGGGCCAGGGCAATGGTGCCCACGAATGCCCCAACAGCAACCATGCACAGGACTGTGCGTTGCCATGCCCTCAATCCTGGAAACTGGATCATCGGGTAGAGCATGAGAAACAAGGAGTTCGCGAAGAACAGATGCGCCTTGAAGAACACCAGCAACACACCCAGCAGATAGGCAAACAGCACGTGGCGGACAGACCCGGTCCGACACCCCCGAAACATGAACACCCATGACAAGGCCACGCACGCCAAGCCGTAGGGGGTGGCCACATTGACCAGCATCTGGAAGTAGTAGCTGTAGTGCTTGTTGGCGAAGCCCTGGGCGAATGCATCGGGGAGAAAAACAACCGCCAGCAAGGCAGCAAGGCCGGCCCCGGCGCCAAACCAGTTCCTGACCAGTACATAGGCGCTCAGGGCGCAGAGCAACACCCCGAACGGCAACAGCAAAGACACATACAGACTGACTGCGGTCTGCCCCGTGACCTGGTAAACAAGAGCTGGCAGCAGATAGGTGGCATAGTGGTAGACCGCCAAGGGTTGGGTCGCATCGCTGATGTGAAACAGCGTCTCATGCCCGCTGGCCTGTCCAAACGCGCTGATCAGCCGGGCGTGATAGAACACATCCTGCCAGACCTGATAGACAAGCGGCGACACATTCGGGTCGGGCAACTGCCGTGCCTCGTGACTCCAGACGGTGGCGGCCACCATGGCCAACAACAGTGCAATCCAGTCTGCCCAGTGGTCCCGAGAATCGGCCACCTCTGGACGAGGAGAAGGTGACCGACCTGCCCTCAGCGCCTTGCCAACCAACCACGCTCCAACAGCGAGC
>JAJPEW010000138.1 GCA_021166755.1 Hydrogenophaga sp.
ACAAGAAACTGCGTGAACAGACCCAGTTCGAGCTGGTCAACATCATCGAGAAGGTGGGCGTGACCGTGGTGATGGTGACCCACGACCAGGAAGAGGCCATGACCATGGCCAGCCGCATCGCCATCATGAGCAAGGGCCGTGTCCTGCAGGTGGGCACGCCCAAGGAAATCTACGAATACCCGTCCAACCGTTTCGTGGCCGACTTCATCGGCAACGTGAACCTGTTCGATGGCAAGCTGAGCCTCGACGAGCCGGACCGCTGCGCCGTGGACACCAAGATCGGCCAGATCCAGGTCGGCTACGGCATCAGTGGTGCGGTCGACATGGCGGTGTCGGTGGCCGTGCGTCCCGAGAAGATCAGCATCGGCAAGCAGCGGCCCGACGGGGTTCGCGCCAACCTGTTTGCCGGACGCGTCAAGGAAATCGCCTATTTCGGCTCCTACAACACCTTCATCCTGGTGACGCCGCAGGGGGTGAAGGTCAAGATCACCGAGCCCAACGGTTCGCGCCACGAGATGCTGGACATCACCTGGGAGGACGATGTGTTCTTCTGGTGGGATGACACCGACGCGGTGGTTCTCCGCGATTGACCCCGACCAAGGAGCATCTCCATGGCGTCCACTCTACCGGTCCCAGGCAAGCGCTTCGTCATCGGCGTGCCCTATGTCTGGCTGTTCGTCTTCTTCTTCCTGCCGTTCCTGATCCTGGCCTACATCAGTTTCGTGGACATGGGGGAGAGCATCCACCCGTTCAAGCCGCTGTGGGATCCCGAGACCGGCATCCTGCAGCTCAAGTACGAGAACTACACCACCATCTTCCGCGACCTGGCCGGTGGTGCGCTGTTCCAGACGATCTACATCGAGGCCTACCTGCGCTCGATCTGGTATGCGCTGCTCACGGCGCTGCTTTGCCTGCTGATCGGCTACCCGTTCGCCTATTTCATCGCGCGCTCTTCGCCGGCCGTGCGCCCCGCGCTGCTGATGATGGTGATGTTGCCGTTCTGGACCTCGTTCCTGCTGCGGGTTTACGCCTGGAAGGGCATCCTGGGTGACTATGGCGTCATCAACAAGCTGCTGATGGCGCTGGGCATCATCGACGAGCCCATCCTGATGCTCTACACCAACGTGTCAATGCTGGTGGGCATGACCTACGTCTACCTGCCCTTCATGGTCCTGCCGCTTTACGCCAACCTGGTGAAGATGGACTTCCGGCTGCTGGAGGCTGCGTACGACCTGGGCACCACGCCCTTCAAGGCCTTCTGGCTGATCACCGTGCCGCTGTCCAAGGCGGGCATCATCGCTGGTTTCATGCTGGTGTTCATCCCCTCACTGGGCGAGTTCGTGATCCCGTCGCTGCTGGGTGGACCGGAGAACATCATGATCGGTCGCGTGGTCTGGGACGAGATGTTCACCAGCAACAACTGGCCGCGCGCCTCGGCGCTGGCGGTGGTGATGATCGCGTTGATCGTGCTGCCGCTGGCGGTCTACTACCACTACACCGGCGAACGCGCCGAGCAGCGCTGACCGGAGGCCAACGATGAAATTCCTCGAAAAGCATTTCGGCAAGGCCTGGATGGCGTTGGTCTTCCTGTTCCTGTACCTGCCCCTGCTGTTCATGATCGTGTTCAGCTTCAACAGCACCCGCCAGGACGCCAACTTCACGGGCTTTTCGCTGCGCTGGTACGAAGCCCTGACGCGCGACACCAAGATCGTCGAGGGCTTCTGGCTGTCGGTGAAGGTCGCGGCGGTCACCGGTTTTCTGTCGGCGATCCTCGGTACCTTCGCGGCCTTCGTGCTGGTGCGCTATCGCAAGTTCCTGGGGCGCACCGTCTTCTCGGGCATGGTCAACGCACCGCTGGTGATGCCCGAGGTGGTGATCGGCCTGTCGCTGCTGCTGCTGATGGTTGGCGCGCAGAACGTGTTCGGCTGGCCCGAGCGCGGCATGCTGACCATCATCCTGGGCCACACCCTGCTGGGCATGGCCTACGGCATGGTGGTGATCCAGAGCCGGCTGATGGAGATGGACCGCCGCATCGAGGAGGCCGCCATGGACCTGGGCGCGCGCCCGCACCAGGTGTTCTTCCTGGTGACCCTGCCCAACATCTTCCAGGCCATCCTGGCGGCGTTCCTGCTGAGCTTCACGCTGTCGTTCGACGATGTGGTGATCTCCGAATTCCTCTCCGGCCCGGGCGTGAGCACGCTGCCGCAGGTGATCTTCGGGTACGCCCGCCGTGGCATCAACCCGACCATCTATGCCGCGGCCACGCTGCTGATCGTGACGGTGACCATCGTGATCGTGGCCTACAGCGTCTGGGTCGCCCGGGCCACGCGCAAGCGCGAACGGGAGATCGCGGCGGCCGCCAAGAGCTGACGAGGCGGTGCGGGGCTTGTCCGATGAAGTGGACTGGCCCCGACCCCCGATTCGGGCGTAGCATGGTGCCACTTCACAGTGGAGACCCTTGCCCATGTCCGATATGCCCAGCTTCGACGGCCGTGCCGTCATCAACGGTGAACGTGTCGCGGCCCGCGACGGCCAGACCTTCGATTGCCTCTCGCCGGTCGATGGCCGGCTGCTGACACCGGTGGCCCGCTGCGGCGCGGCCGACATCGATGCCGCGGTGGCGGCTGCCCGTGCCGCGTTCGAAGACCGTCGCT
Organism: Hydrogenophaga sp.; assembly: GCA_021166755.1. GTDB lineage: Bacteria > Pseudomonadota > Gammaproteobacteria > Burkholderiales > Burkholderiaceae_C > Hydrogenophaga > Hydrogenophaga bisanensis. Next base: position 2,655 of record JAJPEW010000138.1, read on the forward strand.
GGGCGGGCAAGGCGCCGGCCGCACGCAAGCGCATCCTGATCCGTTTTGCCGAACTGATCCAGGCCCACGGCGACCTGCTGGCCCTGACCGAGACGCTGGACATGGGCAAACCCGTCAAATACGCCAAGGGCGTGGACGTCAACAGCGCGGCCAACTGCATCCGCTGGTACGGCGAGGCCGTGGACAAGATCTACGACGAGATTGCGCCCACGCCCGACACCGCGCTGGCCCTGATCACCCGCGAACCGCTGGGCGTGGTCGGCGTGATCGTGCCTTGGAACTACCCGATGATCATGGCGGCCTGGAAGATCGCGCCGGCCCTGGCCGCGGGCAACTCGGTGGTGCTCAAGCCGTCGGAGAAGAGCCCGCTGACGGCCCTGAAGCTGGCTGAGCTGGCGCTGGAAGCCGGCATTCCGCCAGGCGTCTTCAACGTGGTGCCGGGTTACGGCCCCGAGGCCGGCAGCCCGCTGGCCCTGCACATGGACGTGGACTGCATCGCCTTCACCGGCAGCACCCGCGTGGGCAAGCAGATCCATGTGATGGCCGGACAGAGCAACCTCAAGCGCGCCTGGACCGAGCTGGGTGGCAAGTCGCCCAACATTGTGTTCGCCGATTGCCCCGATCTGGACAAGGCGGTGGACGCGGCCGTTGGCAGCATCTTCTTCAACCAGGGTGAGAGCTGCAACGCCCCTTCGCGCCTGTTCGTGGAGGCCTCGATCAAGGACGCTTTCCTGGAAAAGGCCCTGGCCAAGGTGCCGTCCTACCAGCCGGGCAACCCGCTGGACAAGAACACCGTGATGGGTGCCATCGTCGACGAGACGCAGCTGTCGACCGTGCTGCGCTACATCGAATCGGGC
>JAJPEW010000178.1 GCA_021166755.1 Hydrogenophaga sp.
ACGTCAAGCTGCCTTATGTCACCATGAGCGCTGGGATGGCCGTGGTTACCCGTACGGCCTCGCCGGTGAACGGATTCCGCTCGTGGGTCGGCTGACCGCGCTGGCCGATGTCTATGATGCCCTCAGCGCTCCACGTTGCTACAAACCCGCGATGGGCATCGACGAGGTCCACCAGCGCGTCATCGGCGGTCGGGGCAGCCTTTTCGATCCAGCCATGGTGGACGCCTACCTGGCGTCAAGAGCGCAATTTGAGGCCACCGCCCGAAGTGCCAGCTGACTTCCGGCAGGGGCGTCTGCTTGTCGTGGCAGGATGGCCAAGTCGTGCTTGATTCAAGACCAGAGGTCGTCCTTGCGTTGGAAAGGCGCCACTTCCGCCAGTCCCACACGGTTTCGCCCCTCGCTCTTGGCGTGGTACAAAGCCGCATCGGCCATGTCCACCAATTCCTCAAAGCGGTCACCAGGCATCGTGCAGACAACACCGATGCTCACGGTGACATGACCAAGTGGCGACGCTTCATGGTCGATCCCGAGGGCGGACACCCGTTCGATTAGCAAGGATGCCTGCTTCAGGCCCTTGGCGACCTCCGTCGCTGGTGTTATGAAGACGAACTCCTCCCCGCCGTAGCGAGCGAGGAAATCACCAGGCCGTCGCAGGCACTGCTTCATGGCGGTGGCGACTTTCCGCAGGCACGCGTCCCCGGCCGTGTGGCCATATCTGTCGTTGTAGTTCTTGAACCAGTCCACATCCACCATGCCGACCACGAGGGGCTGACCCATCCTGACCGCCCGGCGGCACTCCTCGTGGAAAACCTTCTCAAAGTGCCGTCGGTTGGCGACGCCGGTCAATGGGTCGGTCAGGGTCAGCGCCTCGAGCTTCTGGTTGCTGATCTCCAGGAGCTCGGTCCTCTCCTTGACTTTGGCTTCAAGCGTACGCTCGGACTCCTTCAAGCCTCGCACCAGCGCCGCCTGCGCTTCGATGGCCTTTCTTTGTGCCAGTATCTTCTCCTTGCGGGTCACATTGAACCGGTCGGCCAGCGCGAGCGAGAGCAAGAGCATCTCGATGATGGACCCGATCTGAATGCCATCGCGTGTGAGTAGGTTGGTCGGCAGTATCCCGAAGTTGCGCAGATGAGTCAGGATATTGGCCAGGAAGAGGCTCGCAAACGCCACCACGAAGAAGTAGGCACCGCGCTGACCCTGCCATGCCGCTTGCAGGCCAGCGATCAGGATCACCACCGACGTCAGCATGCTCACGGTGACGAAGAGAGGATTGAAGCGTTCAAACCAGCCCAGGAGCAGCATGCCCAGAACTGCGTTCGCCGCGATCAGACCCCAGAGCGCCGCGTGCATCAAGGTGGAGCGGTGTCGGGTCTCCAGCATGTGCTGGGTCAGTAGCAGCATGGCCACGGACGCCAGCGCAGCCGGGACATTTACACCGACTTTGGTCCAGTGGGGAGCCTCACCCCAAAGATAGCTGGGGCCGATGCCCGAAAAGTTCGCCAAGGCCAGTGCCACGTTAACGGCAAAGATCAGGTACAGAAAATAGCTGACATCGCGCAAGGAAAGCAGCAACAGGAAATTGTAGACAACGATCACCACCACCATGCCGAAGTAGGTCGCCTGCAACGCAACGTCTTGGACGGCATGGGCCTGATAGCCCTGTGGTGTCCACAACCTCAGTGGCAGGTTCATCGAGTTGGGCGTCTTGACACGCAGATAGACCCAGACCTTTTCGCCGGCGGGTACCCTCATCCGGAACGCCATGAACCGTCCCGGTTCGCTGGTCTGAAAACCCGTGGCGTAGCCGCCGCGCCAATGCTGGATCACGTCAGGGAATCCGGCATACACATCAACTTCGGCCAGCAGTGCGTAGGCTATTTCCAGGATGCGATCTGCGTCCGCGGTGCCCTCGTTGGACAACTGGAACCGCAGCCAGTAGGCCGATGCGGAATAGCCGTAGCCGAGTGCGTCGCCCTTGACCGACGCGGCCGAAAATCGATGTGGGACGGATTCGTCGCGGAAGTCATCGATGCGCAGCGTAGCGTCCTTGTCTTCCAGGACTTCCAGGTAGGAGGTCAGGGGTGTCGCTGCATGACCCATCGAATCCACGGCCAGAGGTACAACAGCCCATGCTGATGAACCCAGAAGCAGCAGCAAGGCCATCAACCAGAGCCGCGGCACTCGATACCAGAGTTTCATGACGATGAGCCTTGTAAAGTGATGATTCCGAGCCGTCCCCCGTCACTTTGATGGCTTTCAAGCCATTGCGAGTCTGAAGCTGTGCAGAGCTGATCCGCCTACCCTGCGCCTCCGACATGCATCGGTTTTGAGTGGTAAAAATGATCCGAAATCGATATTTTGATCATAGTACTGACTAAATCGAATAGTTTGGTGACTTTGTGATTTTTAGCCGGAAACGGAAAAATCTGTTCAAATGGGCTTGGTGTTGCTTGTGGTCCGCCACATCGGTGAAAGACACCACTTGATGTCCGGCGGATTGGTCAGCCGACCAGGCGCGACTGAAGTCCAATCAGAGATTTGATGTGATCACAACCCAAGAGCTCACTCAAGACTCGCCACAGGTGTGGAGAGCCATTGAAACGAAAGTGCTGTTCCTGATGTGGCTGATCGTGCCCGTCATGATGGTCATTCGGCTCGACACGACGGGTGGGGCGTTGGCTGATCCACTTGTGTGGATTCTTTTGATGGCCTTCTGCTTTGCCACGGTGGAAGCCCGCGCCATGACCGTAAGTGGCGCTGGCACTTGGGCCGGTCATGCGTTCATCGCAGCTGGATTTGCCTCCTTGCTGTTTAGTGCTTGGGCAACGAATCCGGCGATTGCCGCATGGTGGCCGTTTTTGACCTTTCATGTGTTCATACGGATGCGGCCGCGCCTTGCAGCGCTGGTTTCTTGCGGGTTGCTGCTGGTCCTGGTCGCCACGATGTTTCTCATGCAATCGGTGCCAGGGCTTCAGATGATGAGGGCACTGACAGTTGGCCTAGCGATGACGGCACTGTTCTATCTGTTCTTCTCTTTCTTGCGCAAGACCCTGGACAGTCTCAGTCACACCCAACAACTGCTGAACAACAGCATCACTTCCTTGGTGTACGGGGTCATGCTGGTGGATTTCGGTGGACGCATCCAGGTGGCCAACCGGCGTGCCGGAGAGTTGCTTGATCTTCCTGACGGTGTTCTCCGTACCGGTATGCATGAGCGTGAGCTTCTTGACTTCCTGCAGGAACGGGGTGATTTGACTGTCGCGAGTGTGGACACGATGCAGCTCTATGATCGCCACTGGAGGTCGTTGAGCTCCGCGGCGCTGGGCACCGATGACAAGCTCGATCTCCTCACGCGGCTCGGTCAGGGTGATGTGTTCGGTTACTACATCCGTCGGACTCTCCGTGGACGTTTCCTCAAGGTGACTGTCGCACCTGCAGCCAATGGCGGGCACATTCGTACCTACGAAGACGTCACCGATAGTCAACTGCTCAATCAGCAGTTGCTTGCGGTCGTCAAGGACCTGCAGCAGATGAGAAAGAAGGATCAGGACAGGTCGCGTGAGCAGATTGTCCTGGCGCTCTCCAAGCTGGCCAAGTATCGGGACGAAGAGACTGGAGAGCACATTCTTCGAACGCAGCTTTACATTCGTGCGCTGGCTGATGGCCTGCGTGCCATGGGTCACTACGCCGACGTACTCACAGACGACTTCGTGGAAACCACGGTCAAGGCGGCACCCATGCACGACCTGGGTAAAATCGGCATTCCGGATGCAATCCTCAAAAAGCCTGGGCGCCTGTCAGACTCGGAGATGCAGATCATGCGCACTCACGCGCTGATTGGAGAGGCCACCCTCAACGCACTGTGCAATGCCGACGAGGACGCGAATTCATTGCTGTCCAGCGCAGCCCGAATTGCCGGCGGACATCACGAGAACTGGGATGGCAGCGGCTATCCACGTCAAATCAAGGAGCATCAAATCCCGCTGGAGGCGCGGTTGATGACACTGGCCGACATCTACGATGCCCTCACAACAGCACGTGTCTACAAGAAAGCATGGACGCACGAAGAGGCCGCCGCGGAGATACGGAAACTTTCAGGCGCTAAGCTGGATCCTGCGCTGGTCGATGCCTTTGGCCGGCAAGAAGACCAATTTCGAGCGATTGCGATCAGATTTAAGGATGACGACACGCGGGAGGCATCTTAGCGGTGTCATTCTGATACGGGTCCGCATCATCGTTCAGCAGGTGCTTGATTCGCGGGGTGGCTTGAGGATCTGAACTGCTTTGTCGCGGCCACCAGACCCGTGAGCACCAAGGCCCAGACCACGCCGGTCAGATCGGCCGCCAGCACCACCGAGATCTCGTTGCTGTTGTCCCAGGCCACCGGCTGATGCCAGGCCTGGGCCACCAGCAACTTCACCGCCAGGCCCGCGGCCAGCATCAGACCCCATCGGCGGGCCTTCTCTACCGGGACGCGTTTGAGCAGCAGTTCCACCGCCATCACGGTCGCGGCCGCGTGCAGCAGACCCGACATGCCCACCGCGTGTCCGATCTGCGGCCACAGCAGCAGGGTGACCTGCGCCAGCGGCCAGGCCAGCAGCCAGGCCAGGGTGGCCAGGCGGCTGGGTCGCAGCACCCAGGCCAGACCCGTGATGACACCCAGCGCCACCTGATTGACGATCAGGTGCGGCGTGTTGCGATGGACCCAGGCGCTGGTCCACAGCGTCCAGGGCTGCGCCTGCCAGTGGTCCGACTGCCAGGTCAGCGTCGCCAGTGCCGATTCACCCGCCCACCACAGCAGCATGCTGGCCACGCCATGCAGGGCGCAGACCAGCAGCCAGGTGCGGGTGCCTTTCATGCAGGCGCGCCGTCCGTGCCCAGCACGTGCCGCCACAGGGCCAGCACCGGGGTGGCCAGGGCCACCGCGTCGGCGGCCGGCAACTGCGTGGGCACCTCGTCCAGGCGGGCGCGGTGCTGCAGGCGGCGCAACTCGCGGTAGGCGTCGCCCGCGGCCTGTCCCATGCCCGGGCTCAGCAGACCGGCGGACTCGGCATGACGCAGCAGGGTGATGTTGCCCAGGTTGCCGCGCAGTTCAGGGTGGGCGGCGGAGTGCGCCAGCACCAGGTACTGCACCACGAACTCAACGTCCACCATGCCCCCGGGGCTGTGCTTGATCTCGAACTGGTCACCCTTGACCGGGTGGGCCGCGCGAACCTTCTCGCGCATGGCGCGGATTTCCTGCGCCAGCGCCGCGTGGTCCCTCTCGGCGGTGATCACGGCCTCGCGCACCGCGTCAAAACGCGGTGCCAGCGCCGCCTGGCCGAGCACGAAGCGCGCCCGCGTCATGGCCTGGTGTTCCCAGGTCCAGGCGGTGTTGCTGCCCCGCCCGCGCTGGTAGTCCTCGTAGGCGGTGAAGCTGGTCACCAGCAGGCCCGAGTTGCCGTTGGGCCTCAGGGCGGTGTCGATCTCGAACAGGTCACCTTCGCCCGTCTTGACCTGCAGCCAGTTGATCAGCTTGCGCACGAAACCGGCGTAGATTTCGCCAGCGCGTTCGTCCTCGTCCTCGTAGACGAACACGATGTCCAGGTCACTGCCGTAGCCCAGTTCCTTGCCGCCGAGCTTGCCGTAACCGATGATGGCAAAAGCCGGTTCTTCGCGGTGCCGGTTCTTCAGGCGCTGCCAGCACCAGCGCGCCGTCACCCGCAACACCGTGTCCGCCAGCGCGGACAGATCGTCGGCCACCTGCTCCACGGTCAGCACGCCTTCCACATCCCGCGCCAGGGTGCGGAACACCTCGGCGTGGTGGGCGCGGCGCAGCAGGTTCAGCAGCTCCTCCTCGTCGTCCTCGCCGGTGCGCCGCAGTGCGGTGCGCCGTTCTTCCAGATCGGCCTCGAACTGGGCCGCATCGAAGCGCTCCTCCATCAGCTGGCGCCCGGCCAGCTCGTCGATCACCCCCGGGTGCTTGACCAGATACCGGGCCGGCCATTTGGCGGCGCCCAGCAGGCGCAGCAGGCGCTCATGCACCGACGGTCGCTCCTGCAGCAGGGCCAGGTAGCTTTCCCGGCGCAGCATCGGTTCGAGCCAGTCGGCCAGGCGCAGGGCGGCCTGCTCGCTCGCGCGGCCCTCATCGAGCCAGGCGGCCGTGCGCTCGACCAGGCGCACCAGACGCACACGGGCGTCCTCGCGCAGGGCCAGCACCCGGGGGTGGTCGCACCATTGCGCCACCTTGGCCGCAAAAGCCTCCGGCAGCGATGGCAGCACACCCTGCAGGTCTTCGACCGCACTGCGGCCGTTGCGCCCGTTGCATCCCTTGCCGTGGCAGCCACCCTGGGTGGAGCCGCCCAGCAGGATGTCGAACTCGTGCGCCACGGTCTCGCGGTGGGTGTCGAGCTCGCACAGGAAGGCGCACACGTCCGGGTAGCCCAGGGTGGCGGCGATCCAGGCCAGATCGTCGTCGCGCGTGGGCATCAGGTGCGTCTGCTGGTCGTCCAGGTACTGGATGCGGTGCTCGACGCGGCGCAGGAATTCGTAAGCCCGGGCGAGTGATTCGGCGGTGGCCGGCGGCATCAGGCCGGCCTTGGCCACGCGCTGCAGGGCATCCAGCGTCGGGCGCGTGCGCAGCTCGGGAAACTGCCCGCCGCGCACCACCTGCAACAGCTGCACGGTGAACTCGATCTCGCGGATGCCCCCCCGGGAAAGCTTCACGTCGTTGGAGCGCCCGGGATTGCCCGCCGCGCGCTTGGCCGCGTGGTCGCGGATCTGGCGGTGCAGCGTGCGCAGCGACTCGAACACGTTGTAGTCGAGGTACTTGCGGAACACGAAGGGCAGCACCGGCCCGCGCAGCGCGCTGGCGCTTCGGGCCGCGATGCTGCTGGCCGGCGCGATGACCCGGCTCTTGAGCCAGGCAAAGCGCTCCCATTCGCGTCCCTGGACCAGGAAGTACTCCTCCAGCGCACCCAGCGAGACCGCCGGCGGCCCCGAATTGCCGTTGGGGCGCAGCGCCAGATCGACCCGGAACACCTGGCCGTGCTCGGTGATGTCGCCCACCGTGTTGTAGATGTGCTTGATCGCCTTGGCGAAGTATTCGTGGTTGGTGATGCGGTTTCGCCCGGCGGCGTTGCCCGCCGTCTGCCCGTCATGGTCGTAGACGTAGATCAGGTCGATGTCGCTGGAGACGTTGAGCTCGCGGGCGCCAAGCTTACCCATGCCGATGACCCAGAGTTCGGCGCGGCGGGCCAGTGCATCGGGGCTGGCTTCGGTCATGGGCGCGCCGTACAGGTCGTCCAGCTCGGCAAAGGCCAGCGTGCAGGCCTCGTTCAGCGCAATTTCGGCCAGCTCCGTCACGGCCCGCGTGATGTCGGCCAGTGGTGCCTGCTGCTCGCAGTCCAGCACCACCAGGCGTTCCATCACCAGCTGGCGCAGCACCCGCAGGGCCGCCGGCACGGCCAGGCCGCGCTGGCGCAGCGTCTGCAGCGTCTGCGTCATCGTCTGCCGCACCGGGGGGCCGGGGGGCAGCAGCGCCAGTTCGTCCGGGTACCGGCGGCGGATGCGCTGCACATAGCGGGAATGGTCGGCGCGGGCCTGTTCGGCTGAGAGGGCCGGGCAGGCGTCGCCCCGCGGATTCACATTTGTTGACACAGCAGAAACCTCGGCAGCGGAACCTGGATCTTGTCAGGCCGTCATAATTTGCAGTGGACATGAATGCATCGAACCCGGCACCGGATGCCGAAACCCTGGCTCGCGCGGCTCCCTCGCGTTCCCTCAAGACCTTTTCTGCACTGACCCGACTTCTGTTGTGGCTGGTTGTCGCTGTCTGGGCGCTGTTCATACTCACCTGGGGGGCGCTTCACGGCTGGATTGTGCCGCGAATCAGCGACTGGCGCCCTGACCTGGAACGCTGGGCCACAGCGCAACTGGGGGTATCGGTCAAGGTGGGCGACATCCGCGCCGACCATGGTCCATCGCCGGCCTGGCTGCCTCTGCCGGTGTGGGGCCTGACCCCCACCATCCGCCTCATCGACGTGCGCCTGCTCGACCCGGCCGGCCGGGAGGCGCTTCGCCTGCCCCTCGTGCAGGCCAGCCTCTCGCCCGCCTCGGTCTGGCGCCTGGGCTTCGAGCAACTGCTCATCGACAGTCCGGTGCTGGATGTGCGCCGCACGCCCGATGGCCGCATCGAGGTGGCTGGCCTGGACATGGCCAGCGGCCCCGAATCCGACGGATCGGCCGCCGACTGGTTCTTCAACCAGTCCGAATTCATCATCCGCCAGGGCACGGTGCGCTGGATCGACGATCTCAAGCGCCAGCCGCCCCTGGCCCTGTCGCAGCTGGACTTCGTGGCGCGCAACGGCATCCATCGGCATGACTTCCGGCTTGATGCGACGCCGCCAACGGATTGGGGCGAGCGCCTGAGCCTGCGCGGCCAGCTGCGCGAGCCATTGATCCAGATGCAGGCGTCCGAGCCCGGCCAGTTGCCCTGGCGCGACTGGAGTGGCGAGGTCTTTGCGGACTTCCCCCACGTCGATGTGGCTCGTCTGCGCGCTTATGCCGACCTCTCGCGCTGGGACGTGCAGGTGCGCTCCGGACGCGGCGCGCTGCGTGCCTGGGCCGATGTGGAGCGGGGCAAGGTGCACGGCGTCACTGCCCAGATGGACCTGGAGGCGGTCGACACCACGCTGGGCAAGGACCTGCCCGCGCTGGCCCTGGACACCCTGACCGGGCGCCTGGAGCTGCAGTGGGGCGACGAAGGCTTCGAGGTGGCCACGGATGACCTGCGGTTTCGCACCCGGGAAGGCGACAACTGGCCGGGCGGCCAGTTGCGGGTGCGCCACCGCACCGGACAGGCGGGCAGCATCGCGGGTACCCAGCTCAGTGCCGACAGTGTCGATCTGGCGGCCTTGGCTACCATCGCCGGCCGCATTCCCTTGTCGGCCGAGCTGCGGGCACACCTGGCCGACCTGCAGCCCGCAGGCCGGGTCCAGGGCCTGATCGCGAGCTGGCGCCCGGCTGACGACCGGCGCCCCTTGAGCTATCAGGCCAAAGGCAAGGTCGTGGGACTGTCACTGGCCGGCCAACCCAGTGGGCAGAAGTCCAGCTACGGTGACTACCCGGTGCCGGGCCGGCCCGGCATCCGCAACGCCGACATCGACTTCGACCTCAATGACACCGGCGGACAGGCCCGCATCGCGGTGCGGGAAGGTGCGCTGGAGCTGCCTGATGTGTTCGAGGACCCCTTGCTGCCGCTGGACCGCTTCGACGGCCGGGCGCGCTGGACCGTGGCCGGCGAACGCATCGAGGTCACCCTGAGCGATGTTCGCCTGTCCAATGCCGATGCCGAGGGCTCGGCCGATGTCCGCTGGAGCACCGCGGACCCCGCCCGCAGCCAAGCCAAGTCCCGTTTTCCCGGCGAGCTGGACCTGACGGCCACGCTCACCCGAGCCGATGCCACGCGGGTGCACCGCTACCTGCCGCTGAGCGTGTCCCCCGACGTCCGACGCTACCTGAGCGAGGCGGCCAAGGCGGGCAACTCGCCCAAAGTCGATTTCCGTATCAAGGGTGACCTTTGGGATGTCCCCTTTGATCGCGCGGCCGGCAGCCAGGGAGAGTTCCGGATCGCGGCGCAGCTCAAGGGAGTCGACTTTGCCTATGTGCCGGCGTTTCTCCAGAGCGCGGGCGAGGCACCCTGGCCAGCGCTCAAGGGCATGGACGGGCAGTTCGTGTTCGACCGGGACAGCATCCGCATCACCGGCCTGCAAGGCGGCGCCCAGCCGCTGCCTGGCCTTCGCCTGAGCCAGGGCAGCTTCGTCATCGAGAACCTGATGAAAAACCCGGTGATGGACATCTCGGCTCGGGTCCAGGGGCCGGCCAACGAGATCCTGGCCATCGTGCGCGACTCGCCGCTCAATGCCCTGACCAGCCAGGCCCTCGGGCAGTCGCGGGCCACCGGCAACGCCAGCGGGCAGTTCTCCTTGCGCATCCCCTTTGACGACATGCGCAAGACCACCGTCAAGGGGAACGTGCGCCTGGCGGGCAACGATGTGCGCATCACGCCGGCCGCGCCGATGCTGGCCAACGCCAGCGGCGATGTGAGCTTCAGCGAAAAAGGCTTCGAGGTGACCGCCGCGCGGGCGCGGGCCTTTGGCGGCGACCTGAGCTTCGACGGGGGCATGCAGACCGATGCCCGCGGCAACACGCGCATCCGCTTCCGGGGCCAGGGCACCGCCACGGCCGATGGCCTGCGTCAGGGTGAGCTCGGCATTGTCTCCCAGCTGTTTGCCAATGGCAGTGGGAGTGCGGCTTACGCGGCGCAGCTGAACTTCCGCGCTGGCGTGCCTGAGATCTCCGTCACCAGCAACCTGCAAGGCATGGCCATCAACCTGCCGGCGCCGCTGGGCAAATCCGCCGACACCAGTCTGCCCCTGCTGTTCGAGCAGTCGGTGCAGGGGGTTCGTAGCGCCGCGCAGGGCGAGGTGGCGCTCACCGATCGCCTCAACGTCGATATCGGCCCTCCCGCCGCTCGGGCGGTGTCGCTGCACTACGAGCGCGATATCACCGGCAGCGAGCCTCGCGTGTTGCGCGGGAGGATCAGCGTAGGCACCAGCCCGGATGAAGCCATCTCCACCCCCACATCGGGTGTGCAGGCCAACCTGCGCTTCGATGACCTGGATGTGGGTGCCTGGACCCGGGCCCTGCCGGCGCAGGAAGGCGGGCAGACGCCCGCCGCCGCCGGCGCCGCCATGCAGTACCTGCCCACGGTGCTGGCCGTGCGCGCCGCGCGTGTGGTACAGGACGGTCGCACCTTCCAGGACCTGGTGGTCGGTGGCACCCGGGTCGACGATCAGTGGCGGGTCAACGTGTCGGCGCGCGAGTTCGACGGCTATGTCGAGTACCGCCAGGCCTCCGACAGCTCGGCGGGCAGCATCTACGCGCGCCTGTCCCGGCTGTCGCTGTCGCAGGCGGCCACCACCGATGTGGAGGAAATCCTGCAGCAGCCCAGCAGCGTGCCCGCGCTGGACATCGCGGTGCAGGACCTGGTGCTCTCGGGTCGCAGCCTGGGCCGCGTCGAGGTG
>JAJPEW010000180.1 GCA_021166755.1 Hydrogenophaga sp.
CGCCCATGGCCACCAGTTCTTCGTAGGTTTCTTCCACCTCGACGGTGGTCACGCTCTGGTAGGAGGCAAAGGCCACCGCGGCGAACAGCACCGCCGGTGCCAGCGCAATGCCCAGCTGTCCCAGCAGGTAGCCGGTGGACACCTGCTGGTTGCGCTTGCCCTTGAGGGCATTGATCAGACCCGACAGGGCCCAGCCTTCGCTGCTGGCGCCGATGCGCAGCAGGGGTTCCGGCAGGGGAACACGGCGTTGCTCAGCCGACAGCGGCGGCGCCCAGTCCGGCTTGAGCTTGGCCATGATGATCACGTACAGGATGTACAGGCCCGCCAGCATGATGCCGGGGAAGAAAGCACCCGCATACAGCTGCACCACCGACACGCCGGCCGTGGCTCCGTAGACGATCAGCAGGACCGAGGGCGGAATCAGGATACCCAGGCAACCACCGGCGGTGATGGCGCCGGCGGTCAGCCGCACGTCGTAGCCGGCCCGCAGCATCTGGGGCATGGCCAGCAGGCCCATCAGGGTCACCACGGCGCCAACAATGCCGGTCGCGGTGGCGAACACGGCGCAGGTCACCAGCGTCGCCACCCCCAGCGAACCGGGTACGCGCGCCAGCGACAGGTGCAGGCTGTGGAAGAGCTTTTCGATCAGGTTGGCCCGCTCGACCAGGTAACCCATGAACACGAACAGCGGGATCGAGATCAGCACGTCGTTGGTCATGACCGAGAACGCCCGCTGCACCATCAGGTCCAGCGTCTGCTTCAAGGCGCCTGCGGCGCTCTGGTCGCCCGAGTGGTAGGCAAAGAAGGCGAACAGCATGCCCATGCCCATCAGGGTAAAGGCGGTCGGAAAGCCCAGCATGATGGCCACGACCACCAGCGAGAGCATCAGCAGGCCGTAGTGGCCGTTGGTCATCTGGTCGACGCTCAGCACCATCGTCAGCGCACCGCCACCGATCAGCCCCATCAGGATGAAGCCGAACCACAGTTCCTTGCGGATCTTCATGCCTGGCCTCCCTTGTGTTCGGCCTGGCGGACCACGTACTGGTCCAGACTCTCGATGTCGCTGTCTTTCACGTGAACCATTTCTTTCAGTTTGTCGACGTCGACTTCCTCGACGTCCTCCTCGCGGCTGGGCCATTCACCCGTGCGGATGCAGATCACGCAGCGCACGATTTCCACCAGCCCCTGCAGCAGCAGCACGCCGCCGGCAATCGGCACCACAAACTTGAACGGGTAGATGGGCAGGGGGTCGGCGCTGAAGGTCTGTTCGCGGATGGCCAGCGCATCCTGCGCGAAGCTCCAGCCCGCCCAGGTCAGCGCGATGATGCCGGGCAGGAAAAAGACGATGTAGAGCACCAGATCGATGGTGGCCTGCGTGCGCGGGCGAAAGAACCCGTAGAGCACATCGCCCCGCACATGGCCGTTCTTGGCCAGGGTGTAGGCGCCGGCGGTCATGAACAGCAGGCCGTACAGCATGATCTGCACGTCCAGCATCCAGGCGTGGGGTTGGTTGAGCACATAGCGGGAGAACACCTCCCAGCAGATCAGGAGCGTGAGCACCGCCGCCGACCAGGCGCCGGCCTTGCCGAACCAGGTGGAGAAGCGATCGACGGCAATGAGCAGTTTTTGCATGAAGAGTCCCAACGAAAAAAGGGGCGCCCGCGGGCGCCCCTGGGGGGCAGAAGGGCCGGTCAGCTCTTCTTGGCGCCCTTGCCGAAGTAGTGGTTGTAGGCCATCTTGAAGTCGACCGTGTAGTCGTTCTGCCACTGGCCAGCGCGCTCGGCGAACGCCTTCTGCGAGTCGAGCACCTTCTTGAACATCGGGTTTTCGGCCGCCTTCTTGGCGATGGTCTTGTCCCAGGCGGCCAGCTGCGCGCGCAGGATCGAATCCGGGGTCTTGTAGAACTTTACGCCTTGCTTCTTGAGCTCGATGTAGTCCTGCGAGTTGCGCTGGATGGCCTTCCAGCTCATGTCGGCGGACGCGGCCTGCACGGCGTAGTCGATGATGGAGCGCAGTTCCTGCGGCAGGGCGCGGTACTTGGGGCCGTTGAACAGGATCTCGAACTGCTCGCCGCTCTGGTGGAAGGACTGCAGCATGCAGTTCTTGGCCACGTCAGGGAAGCCCAGCACGCGGTCGGACGAGGCGTTGTTGAACTCGGCCGCGTCGATCAGGCCGCGGTCCAGCGCCGGCACGATCTCGCCGCCTGGCAGCGGGTTGACGGCGGTGCCCAGTTCGGTGAACACGTCCACCGCCAGGCCCACGGTGCGGAACTTCAGGCCCTTCATGTCCTCGACCTTGGCCACCGGCTTCTTGAACCAGCCCAGCGGCTGGGTGGGCATCGGGCCGTACAGGAAGGTCTGCACGTCCATGTTCAGGGACTTGTAGATTTCCTCGACCAGCTCCTTGCCGCCGCCGTAGTTGTGCCAGGCCAGGACCATGTTCGGGTCCATGCCGAAGGCGGGGCCCGATCCCCAAAGGGCCAGGGCCGAGTTCTTCCCGTACCAATAGGCAATCACACCGTGACCGCCGTCCAGGGTGCCCTTGCTGACGGCTTCCAGCAGCTGGAAGGCCGGCACCACGGCACCCGAGGGCAGCACTTCGATCTTCAGGCGCCCGCTCGCCATGTCGTTGACCTTCTTGGCGAAGTCGTTGGCGTACTCGTGGAAGATGTCCTTGGCTGGCCAGGTGCTCTGGAAACGCAGGGTGGTGGTCTGCGCGGTCGCGACCATCGGCACCGACATGGCGCCAGCGGCCACGGCGGCGCCCTTGATCATGTTGCGGCGAGAGGTCGCGGTTTTCTTCTGATCCATCGGTTGTCTCCTGTGGTGGGCTGTGAAGGATTTGATGATGCGCGCAAGTGCCTGCCGGTCCGTGCAGGGTTTTCACCAGTCGGGTGTCATGTTCGTGACGCTAACTCCTTGATTTGAAAATGGTTTTTTCGTTATGTGGCAACATGAAATTTATTCACGGCCTTGTTGATGGGGTCTACACCCCGGGGTACGTGGATCTGGCGCGGCCCGGACAGGCAAAATACCGGTCTGTCCCCCTGACCCCAACGCCGGAGATTGCCCATGACCACCGTCCACGATCCTGAACGCAAGCGTGCGCTGGTGCTGCGCCTCAAGCGCGTCGAAGGGCAACTGCGCGGCATCCAGAAATTGATCGAGGAAGATGCCGACTGCGAGAAGGTGGCGCAGCAGCTGGCCGCCGCCCGCAAGGCGCTGGACAAGAGCTTCTTTGCGATGGTCAGCTGCGTGATCGCCCAGGGCGATGTGCCGCCGGATGACGTCGCCGACATGCTGTCTCGCTTCTCCTGAAACCTGCCTCTGATGAAACCGCTTCAGCTGTTCGATCCCGCATCCAGTACCTACACCTATGTGCTGTTCGATCAGGGCAGCCGGGAGGCCGTGATCATCGACCCGGTGGACGAGCAGATCGACCGGGACTTGGGCATCCTTCGGGAATACGGTCTGAAGCTGGTGTGGACGCTGGAGACCCATGCGCACGCCGATCACATCACCAGTGCGGGCAAGCTGGCGGAGTTGGCCGGTGCCCGCACGGCCGCGCCCGAAGGCTGCGGGATTGGCACCGCGGCGGTGCAGTTGCGGCACGGGGACACCTTGCGCTTCGGTGCCGAGTCTCTTGCCGCCCTCCACACCCCGGGCCACACAGCCGGCAGCATGTGCTTCGTCTGGCGTGACCATGTCTTCACGGGCGATACCCTGCTCATCCATGGCTGTGGGCGCACCGATTTCCAGTCGGGCAGTGCGCGGGATCTCTACCGCAGCCTCACCCAGGTCCTGTTCGCCCTGCCGGACGCCACCACCGTATGGCCCGGCCATGACTACCAGGGCCGATCCCACTCGACCATCGGACAGGAAAAGACCGGCAACCCCCGCGTGGCCGGCAAGACCGAGGACGAGTTCGTGGCCATCATGGACGCGTTGAACCTGCCCCGCCCCCGGCGCATCGACGAAGCGGTGCCGGCGAATCTGACTTCCGGACTCCGCCACGATGCCGATGGCGTGCTCCTGATGCAGCCCAGGCCGGCGCAGGCAGCCTATGCCGGTGACGTGTCGCCGCAGCTGGCCTGGCATTGGGTGCAGTCGGGTGAAGCGGTGCTGGTGGATGTCCGCACCGACGCCGAGCGGGAGTGGGTGGGTTTCGTGCCGGGGGCGGTGAACGTGGCCTGGAAGCAATGGCCAGGCATGGTCATGAACCCCCTGTTCGACAGCCAGATTCAGGCCGCAGCGGCCGGTGGCCGAAAGCTGGTGCTGCTGTGCCGCAGTGGGGTGCGCTCGGTGGCGGCGGCCAAACGGGCCACCGAACTGGGTCTGCAGGCTTACAACATTCTCGAGGGCTTCGAGGGCGACCCCGATGGGAACGCCCACCGGGGGAACCGGGGCGGGTGGCGGCATCACGGTTTGCCCTGGCGACAGAACTGACGCCATTCACCCAAGCGTGGACCGCGCGGTACCATTTGAAGCGCCGCTTATCGGCTCGACGGCGGCAAACTTGAGTCGAAAGCGTAACAACCCCTGTCAAACCTGACAGGTCTTGTCCCCCATCCAGCGCATTCTTTTTTTCAATGGGATCTCTCAACCCGAAAGGAGATCCCCATGGAAACGCTGGCACAACCCCTGAACGCAGCTCCCGCCAACCCGCCGCTCTCGCCCGTGCTGCAGGCCCGCATCGCGCGCGACTTTCAAGCCCGATGGGACAAGGACTGGGGAGGTCGCTTCGTGTTGCATGGTCGCCAGCCCGGTCCGGACGCCGTGCGCCTAGATGGCAATGACTACCTGGCGGTCACCGGCCACCCCGACATCGTACGTGCCCATGTGAACGCCCTCACGCGAGACAGCGAGTTCGTTGTCCAGTCCGGCGTGTTCCTGCTGCAGCAGCACCCCAGCCGAGCGCTGGAGGCCAGTCTGGCCCATTGGGTGGGCAAGGAGGATGCCCTGATCTGCCAGTCCGGGTACTCGGCCAACGTCGGTTTGCTGCAGGCGATTGCCGATGCCCAGACACCCGTGTACCTGGATGGCCAGGCCCACGCCTCCCTCTGGGAGGGGGCGCACGCGGCCCGCGCGCCCGCTCACATGTTCCGCCACAACGACCCGGATTTTCTGGACCGCATGATGACGCGCAAGGGGCCTGGCGTCGTGGTGGTCGATTCCGTCTACAGCACCACCGGGGACGTGTGTCCGCTGGCGGAGATGGTCGAGGTGGTGGAGAAGCACGGCGCCATGCTCCTGGTCGACGAATCGCATTCACTGGGCACCCATGGCCCCGCGGGCGCGGGTCTGTGCGCCCAGCTGGGTCTGACCGATCGTGTGCACTTCATCACCGCCAGCCTGGCCAAGGCCATGGCCGGTCGCGCAGGCTTCTTCACCATGCCGGCCAGCATGCGTTACTACATCCTCAGCTCCAGCTTTCCCAACATCTTCAGCAGTTGCCTGCTGCCGCACGAGATCGCGGGACTGCAGGCAACCGTCGGTGTCCTTCAGCGCGCCGATGCGCAGCGGTCTCGGCTGTTCGAGGTAACGCATCGGGTGCGCGGCGCGCTGGAGGCCCTGGGCTACCCCATCGGTCAGGGCACCGAACAGATCATCGCGCTGGAGGCCGGTTCAGAGCCGGACACGATGCGCCTGCGTGATGCGCTGGAGTCGCGCGGCGTCTTCGGGGCCATCTTCTGCGCGCCGGCCACCGCGCGCAACCGGGCGCTGGTGCGCCTGACCCTCAACGCCGCCCTGACCGATGCCGAGATCGAACACCTGATCGCCGTGGCCGCCGACATCGCACCCCTCGTGCGACCCTGGGACTGGCCGGCGGCGCGTCGCCAACGCATGAACGAAGGCGCGATTCAGGCGTCCTGAACCACCCGCTCGCCCTGCTGTTGCACGAATGCCTGCCAGGGCAGGATTCGTGCGCCCACATCGTCGGCCGACAGCGGGAAGACCGCGGCGGTCAGCAGCTTGCCATGGCCGACCTCGAAGGCCGGTGCGGTGCGCACCGGGCCCGTCAGGCGCAACTGCTGGTGCAGCTCGACGGCGGCCAGCCGGCGTGCCTGCTCGATGTCGCGCACCAGATCGCCGGGCAGCCCCACCGAGGCGGCCAGCTCGGCCAGTTCGCTCAGATGGCCGGCCGGCTCCAGCTGCATCCATTCGCAGCTGCCGTCCTGGCGCAGGCCCAGGATACCGAAGGGCTCGTCCACCACCGCATGCTCCACCCAGTGCTGCCGGGCATATTCGCTGAGCTGCCCGTCGACCGAGGCGGTCCGCAGCAGCCCCAGCTGTTCTGCGCGCAAGGCCGTGCGCCAGGCCGCATCGATCCGGGCATGCGGCTGGTACAGCAGGCGCGAGAGCATGCCGACCAGCACCTGGGCGATCTGATGGGTCTGCTTCTGCACGAACTGCTCGATCAGCCCCTCATTGAACGCCCGGATCGCGATCTGGTCCTCGGCCTGCCCGGTCAGCATGACCCGCGAGCCTGGCCAGTCCACCAGCGACGAAAGCACCTGCAGTCCATCGGCCCCGGGCATCGCGTAGTCGACCACGCACACCCGCGCGAGCATCAGGCGCTCGGGGCAGGTGGACCAGTAGTTCAGCAGCAGCGGGATGAGCGGCTGGCCGTGCCGGTGCCGGTCCAGCATGGACAGTTGCCGGGCCACGTCTGCCTCCCAGCGGGCCGGTTCACCGGCCATGCGCTGGAGGAAACTGGCCGGACGGGAAAACAGCTCCAGATGCCATTGGGGTGGCAGGACCATGCCGACCAGTTCAAGATAGTCGATCGCGTCATCGAGGAACACGATGCCACCGGCGCGGTGAAAGAGGGGCAGGTTCGAATGCATGGCGTCAGTCAGGCAGGGCGATCGCCACTGTCCAGGGGCAGGTCGATCATGAAAACGGCGCCGCGACCGGACTCGGAGTGAACCTTGATGGTGCCGCGCACCGCCTCGACCACGTTGCGGCAAAAGCTCAGTCCCAGCCCGCTGCCGGCGCCGGCCTGCGTGGAATAGAACGGCTCGAAAATCCGGCTCAGCTGCTCCGGACCCATGCCCAGACCCTCGTCGGCCACGGCGATCCGGCCCTTGCCGTGGTGCACCCCCACGGTCAGGCGAAGGTCGCCGGCCTCGATGACCTTGGTCGAGGCCACCAGCGAATGCAGCGCGTTCTTGATGAGGTTGTTCAGCACCTGGGCAAACAGTTGCGGCGAGCCCCGGAAGCAAAAGTCCTGCTGGATCACCACCTGTACGCAGTCGCGTTCCCGCCCGCTGCGGTAGGGGTAGTGGGCCACGGCCTCCTGCACCAGGGCGGCCGCCATGATGGGGGTCTGCTCGTGGGGCAGGCGCTGCAGCTGGGCGTTGGAGATCTGGGTGTCGATCTGGCGGTGCATGGTCCGCACCAGCTGGTGCAGGCGGTTGGCCAGATCATGCAGCTTGCGTTGCTTGGGTTCGGGCAGGTCGTGCTGGGCCAGGGTGCGCAGGACATCACCCATCAGGTCGATGGTGGCCAGTGGCGTGCGCAGTTCGTGCGCCATCACGCCCATGGTGCTCAGCGTGTTGAGCAGTCGGGTGCGGCGCAGGTTCGCGCTGGAGAAACCGAGCATCAGCCCCATGAAGAACGCGAACGCCAGGGTGACCAGATGCTCGTGCGGCATGTGCCAGCCGGCGGGTCCGGCCAGCATCAGCTGCGCAGTGACCCAGCCCAGCAGTCCGCCCGAGAGCGTACCCAGGGTGGCCAGGCGCCAGTCGGTCGCGTGAAAGTAGATCAGGATCATGGCTGCCGTGCTGGCCAGCCACACCGCATTGCCGTCGTTCATCCAGTACATCCACCAGAAGTACCAGGGCAGCTGCAACCAGGTGGCCATACCGAACAGCCAGGCGCTTGCGGGCGAGGATGGGTCGCGGCGGACCGCGGGCACCAGGTACACCACCGCCAGCGAACCCATCAGCGCCCGCATGGCCACGTTCTCGTAGGGCTGCGGCAGCCAGACCGACCAGATGATGCCGAACATCAGGTGGCCCAGCAGCGTGAAGAGACCGATCAGGGCCAGGCGAAAGGAAGAAGGATGCAAAATGGGCTCCAGCGGAGCGTGCACCACTTCTTCCTGAAAGCGGCGCCACCAGCGCCCAGGCGCTCCGTGCAGCCACAGCCGGTCCAGCTTCACATGAATCCCTTCGTCAATGCCCGTTGCATGCGGTGGTCTCCCTGCGGATGCCACCAACGGGCCATTGTCGCTGGAGAACACCGGGTGGTGGCATGACCCTCCCTGTCAACTTTGACAGTGTCGGTGTCGACGCCATCCTGGCCGACTGGGTGATTGCCCTGCGGGAATACGGCGTGGACGCCGTTCTGGTGCTGGGGCCCGATCCCGATGCCGGCCGCGAGAGTCGCCAGGTGCTGGCGGTCCATCCGCCCCGCCTGTTGCCGGAAGCCCAGGCGCTGGCCGACAGCCGGGACTTCGGCGCCCCCTGGCGCGACAGCGATGCGCCCATGGTCGCCTGGCAGGAAATCGCCAAGGCAGCCTGGCAGGAGTCGCCCTCGCGTTGGCGTCGCCTGTGGGTGGCGCATGGCTATCAGACGGTGGTGCGGGTCGCTTTTGCCTTGCCTGCCGGTCGGGCGTTCGAGTGTTTCATGTTCAGTGCGCGCGCCTTCGCCAGCCGCACCGAGGCGGCCGAACTGGCCTGGTCGGCACTGAACATCTGGCCCATGCTGCGCCGTGCGATTGCGGAAACGCGTGTCACGCTGAGCCCGCGTGAGCTGGAGAGCCTCCAGCTGGCCTTCGAGGGGCTGACGGCGCGCGAGACCGCCTTGCGCATGGACTGTGCGGAGCGCACCGTCAACTACCACCTCGCCAACGCGATGGCCAAGCTGCACACCGACAACAAGTTGCAGGCGGTGCAGAAGGCCTGCTGGCTGGGGCTCATCTGATCGTCGATCGCGATCTTGCTGCGTTGCGGAAAATTCCCGCGCGTGCATGGGGATAATGCCGGGTATGAGCTTTCTGGCAATCGATGTGGGCAACACCCGCCTGAAATGGGCGCTGTACGACGAACCCCGGGTCGGCGCTCGGCTGCTGGCCCCTGGCGCCCAGTTTCTGGAGAACATCGAGACGCTGGGCGAAGGCGACTGGAGCCAGCTGCCCGCCCCCCGTTGGGTGCTGGGCTGCATCGTCGCCGGCGATGCGGTCAAGCGACGCGTCGAAGAGCAACTGGAGATTTGGGACGTCACGCCGCAGTGGGTGGTCTCCAGCAGCGCCGAGGCCGGGTTGAGCAATGGCTACGACCACCCGGCCCGCCTGGGCTCGGATCGCTGGGTGGCCATGATCGGCGCACGTCAGCGCCTGCTGGGCCAGGGCAGGCCCCGCCCCTGTGTGGTGGTGATGGTCGGGACGGCCGTGACGGTCGAGGCCATCGACACCGATGGACGCTTTCTGGGCGGCATCATCTTGCCCGGTCACGGCATCATGCTCAGGGCGCTGGAGTCGGGTACCGCCGGGCTGCACGTGCCCACGGGCGAGGTGCGCGACTTTCCCACCAACACCAGCGACGCCCTGACCAGTGGCGGCACCTTTGCCATCGCCGGTGCGGTCCAGCGCATGTGGGACAACCTGCGCCAGCACTGTGGCGAAGAGCCGGTCTGCTACATGACGGGCGGCGCGGGCTGGAAGATGGCGCCCAGCATGTCCACGCGGTGCGAACTGGTCGAAAGCCTGATCTTCGATGGCCTGCTGGAGATTGCCAGCCAGCGCCTGCAGCCGGCCTGAGCCATCACAGGCCTGTCAGGCCTCTCCCCAGGGCAGCATCAGCGACAGCGCCAGCAACTGCGTCAGTTCCGGCTCGAAGCCGTCGATCACGGCCTGCGGGTCCGCGCAGAGTGTGCGGTCGGCGATCATGCCGAACTGCACGCCACCGCCGTAGCTCAGGATCGAGATACCCACGCCCACGGTGCCCGTCTGCGGGACCCAGAACATGGTCTGCTCAAGGGTGGCACCACAGAATTTCAGCTTTTTCGCAGGCCCCGGCACATTGGTCATGACCGCCGTGGTCTTGCGGCCGAACAGGCTGAGCATGGCGTCCTGGGCGGGCTTGACCAGCAGGCCCGCGAGCGACAGCAGGCCGAAGGTCAGGATGGGCTGCAGGCTGCCTTTGAGGGCGTTCATGCGTCGGCGCACCTCGAACAGCCGCTCCAGCGGGTGCTCGATGCCCACCGGCAGCACCAGGGGCACCAGGCCGAAACGGTTGCCC
>JAJPEW010000014.1 GCA_021166755.1 Hydrogenophaga sp.
GCGAAACCGGCCACCAGCTCGGCCAACTGGTGCGCAGCGAGCGCATGCGCGCACTGCTGCGCAGGGACAGCGATGCGAAGAACGTCCAGCGCGTGCTGGCCGAAGTGGCCGAGAGCAACAACCTGGATTACCTGCTGATCATCGAGGACGATGGCCGCATTCTGGCCTCCGATTCCGGCAAATCGGTTGGCATGCTGCTGCCGCTGGACCATGTGGTCCGACAAGCCCGAGAGGGCGTGGCCACCTCGGCCTTTGAACGTTTCGGCTCCGATGTGCTCGACATGCTGGGCAATGGCCTGCAGACCGAGGCTCAGGTGCCGCTGCTGGAAGGCAGCAACCTGGCCACGGAGGACCGGGGTCTGGCCATTCATGCCGCCGCCCACTTCCCCCTCTCGGTGGACAGCCCGAACGCGATGCTGGTGGGAGGCATCCTGCTCAACCGCAATGCGGCGCTGATCGAGCACATGCGGGAACTGGTGTACCCGGTGGGCACCCTACCCGACAACACCGAGGGCCTGACCCTGCTGACAATCGGCGACACCATCGTCACCCTCAGCCGGCAACGTCAGGACGGAGGGCGTCTGACCGGTGGCAAGCTGCCCGTCGATCCGGCCGCAGCCCTGGCCAATGGCGCAGAACAGTGGACCGGATTGACCACCTTCGGTGATGCATCCTACATGACAGGCGTGGCCGCCTTGCGGGACATTCATGGTGGGGAGTTGCTGGGCTCAGTGGGTGTGGCCTTCCCCTACGCGCCCTACGAGCGGGCCATCCGGCTGCTGCTGTGGGCGGTCGGTGGCGTCATGGCCGTGACCATGCTGGTGGTGTCGGTGTCCTATCTGGTGGCGGGTCGGGAGATCACCGGGCGCCTGAGCGCCATCGGACGAACCATGTCCCGCGTGCGCAGGGGGGATCGTGCAGCGCGGGTATCCACCAGCCCGCGAAACGACGAACTTGAGTTGCTGGCTCGCCACTTCAACGTGCTGCTGGACACCATTTCCATGCAGGACGAGGCTCAGAAGCAGTCCCAGAAAAAGATCGCTGACGAAGCGTCCCGCCGCAGAGCACTGTTCGAGCACGAGCGTGACGGCGTGGTGATCCTCAACGAGGATGGCACCGTGTTCGAGGCCAACCCGAGCGCGGCCCGGATGCTGGGCTATGCGCCCGACGAGCTCAAGGGCATGCACGTTTCGGCCTGGGAGGCCAACTTCAACGCCACCGAGATCGCGGCCAACATCCGCACCGCCCGCAAAGAGGGCGACATGATCGAGTCCGTGCACCGCCGCAAGGACGGCTCAACCTATGTGGCAGAGGTCACCCTGAGCCGGGTGCAATGGGGTGATCGCACCTTCATCCTGACCACCCAGCGCGACATCTCCGAACGCAAGGCGGTCGAGGCCGAACTCGACCGCTATCACTTGAACCTGGAGCTGCTGGTGGAGCAGCGCACCCGTGAGCTGAACGACCGCACCGCGCAGCTGGACACCATTTTTGCGCTCACCCCGGATGGCGTGGTCTCGTTTGACCGGCAAGGAAAGGTCGCTTCGGTCAACCGCGCCTTCCTGCAGATGACGGGACTGGAAGAGCGCATGCTCAAGGGACTGGACGAGCATGCGTTTGCTTCGGTGCTGCGCGCGCGCTGCCGCAACCCGCAGGCCTTCGAAGGCTTTGACGCCATGCGGGCGGATGACGGCGCCGACACCGATCAGCGCCAGGGCAGTGCCCAGCGCCCGGTGCTGGAGATGTCAGGGCCTGGCGACCGCATTCTGGAGCTGACCCTCAAATCGTCCGGATCTGCCTTCATTTCCCAGGTGCTGTACGTCCGCGACATCACCCGCGAGACAGAAGTGGACCGCATGAAAAGCGAGTTCCTCTCCACCGCCGCCCATGAATTGCGCACGCCCATGGCCAGCATCTATGGCTTCTCGGAGCTGCTGCTGCACCGCAAGTTCTCGGACGAAAAGCGGCGCGACCTGCTGGAGACCATCTCGCGTCAGGCCACACGCATGTCGACCATCATCGACGAGCTGCTGGACCTGGCGCGGATCGAGGCCCGCCGCGGGCAGGACTTTGTGCTGGAGACGCTGGCCGTTCAGGACATCGTGCGGCTGGTGGTGGCCGACTACAACCCGCCGGACGGTCGTGCCCAGCCTGTGCTGTCCATCAGTGACCACCCCTTGCATGTGCGTGCCGACCGCGGCAAGCTTCAGCAGGCCATCCTCAACGTCCTATCGAACGCCTACAAATATTCGCCCGAGGGTGGTGATGTGATGGTCGACTGCCAACCTGATGGGAACGGGCAGCAAGTCGCCATCAGCATCCGCGACCATGGGATGGGCATGTCGGCGGACCAGGTGGCGCGCGTGTTCGAGCGCTTCTACCGGGCCGACACCTCCGGCCACATTCCGGGCACGGGTCTGGGCATGAGCATCGTCAAGGAGATCATCGAGCTCATGGGAGGCCAGGTCAGCGTGAGCAGCGAGCCCGGTGCAGGCACCACGGTCACGCTGCGGCTGCCGGTCGTTGGCGTCAGCAACGAATAGGGTGGACCGCATACGTCAGCGGTAGGTGGCCAGGTGGATGCTGGTTTCGGTGGCCCGGATGCCCGGGATCAGCCGGACGCGTTCCAGTACCTGCGACAGCTCATTCATCGAACCCACCTCCAGTTCGGCCAACAGATCCCAGCGGCCGTTGGTGTCGTGCAATGAGGACACCCCCGGCTCGCCCAGCAGACTGGCGATCACACGCCGCGTCTGGTTGCCCTCCACCTGCACCCCCATCCAGGCCCGGATGCGTTCGGGCTCGGCCTCGGGCTTGAGGCGCACGGTGTAACCCACGATCACCTGGCTGTCTTCGAGCTTGCGCAGCCGGTTGGTCACCGTCCCGCGCGATACCTTGAGCTTGTGTGCCAGGTCGGCCACCGACAGGCGGGCGTTCTGGCGCAACAGGGCGATGAGCTGGTGGTCAAGTTCATCCATGATCAAAACGCCAATACATGCTGCCATTATGAACCGATATCTGCCGAAAACACACTTTTTTGCCGATTTTCATTGACGCTGACGCTCGGCAAACTTCATGGGTCATCGAACAACACCCCAGAGACGACCATGAGCCACCACGATCTGACCCAGTTCCGCCACACCGGCACGCTGTACCTGAGCGCCCCCGAAGCCGCCGAACTCGTGCGGCGACACGGCCTGGAGCGCTGCATCGCCACGGTGGCCAGCCACATCCGGGAAGACTTCCTGCGCTGGAACGACTTTGACAAGACCGCACGCGTCGCCGCCCATTCACGCGACGGCGTGATCGAACTGATGCCGGTGGCCGATCAGCACCGCTACAGCTTCAAGTACGTCAACGGCCACCCCGGCAACACCCGTTTCGGCCTGTCCACGGTCATGGCCTTCGGCGTGCTGGCCGACGTGGACACGGGGGCGCCCCTGCTGCTGAGCGAACTGACGCTGACCACCGCCATCCGCACCGCCGCCATGTCGGCCCTGGCCGCCCAGGTGCTGGCCCGACCGGACAGCCGCGTCATGGCCCTGATCGGCAATGGGGCCCAGAGCGAGTTCCAGGCCATCGCCTTCCAGCACCTGCTGGGCATCACCGAATTGCGCCTGTACGACGTGGACCCCGCGGCCACCGCCAAGCTGGTGGCCAACCTGCAGGGCCGGGGCCTGACACTCACCGTCTGCCGCAGCACCGCCGAGGCCGTTCACGGCGCCGACATCGTCACCACCGTGACCGCCGACAAGGCCTGCGCCACCATCGTCACGCCCGACATGATCGAACCGGGCATGCACCTCAACGCGGTCGGGGGCGACTGCCCGGGCAAGACCGAACTGCACGGTGACATCCTCGACCAGGCCAAGGTGTTCGTGGAATACGAGCCCCAGTCGCGCATCGAGGGCGAGATCCAGCACAAGGCGGCCGACTTCGCGGTCACCGAGTTCTGGCAGGTGCTGCGCGGCGAACGGGCCGGACGCGACGATGCCGCGCAGGTCACGGTCTTCGACTCGGTGGGTTTCGCGCTGGAGGACTTTTCGGCCCTGCGATTCATGCACGACACCGCCAACTCCCTGGGCCTGGGCGAACGCATCACCCTGATTCCGCAGCTGGCCGACCCCAAGAACCTGTTTGGCAGCCTGCGCTCGCAGACTGTCGCCCACACTCGCCTTGAGCTTGAGACAGTGCTGACCTGAAGAGGATCAGCCGACCATGTCCTCGGCCAGCGCTTCGGGCAGCGGCACGGCGCTGACCTGGTCAATGCGGCGCCCTTCCAGCTTGAGCACCTCGAAGCGCCAGCCCGCGCAGTCCACATGCTCGCCTTGGGCGAGCAACTCGCCGGCCACGGTCTGCATCAGGCCCGCCACGGTGTTGTAGCGGCCCTTGTCCTCGTCCGGCAGCTCCTCGATGCCCAGACGGGCCTTGAGCTCCGCCACCGGCATGGCACCGTCGATCTGCCAGCTGCCGTCCTCGCGCGGGGTGGCCCAGGCATCCACCGGACGTTCGGGCGAGAGTTCGCCGGTGATGGCTTCCAGCAGGTCCAGTGGCGTGAGCAGACCCTGCACCACACCGTACTCGTCCACCACAAAGGCCATGCGGATGGCCTGCACACGGAACTGCTCCAGCAGTTCCATGCCGGTGAGCGTCTCCGGCACAAAGACGGCCGGCTGCACATGCTGGCCGATGGTGCCGCTGACGCCCTGCTCGCGCAGCGCCAGCAGGTGCGGCAGGTGGATGATGCCGATCACATGGTCCAGGCCGCCACGGCACACCGGGTACCAGGAATGCGCACCCGACCAGGCCTTGGGCAGCGCATGCTCGAGCGAATCCTCCGCATCCAGCCATTCGATGTCCGAACGCGGCACCATGATGGAGATCAGCTGCCGGTCGTCCAGCTGGAACACGTTGCGCACCATGCGGTGCTCCTGCGCCTCGATAATGCCGGCGTCCACGCCCTCCTCCAGGCTGGCGTTGATCTCTTCCTCGGTCACCACCTGCTGTGCATTGACGTTGATGCGCAGCAACTTCAGCACCCACTGCGTGGTGTGGGTCAGCAGCCAGACAAAGGGCTTGGCGCCCTTGGCCACCAGCGTCATCGGGCGCGACACCCAGCGCGACACCGCCTCCGGGTAAAGCTGGCCGATGCGTTTGGGCACCAGTTCACCAAACACGATGGTCACAAAGGTGATGACCACCACGACGATGCCGGTCGCCAGCGCCTGCGCGCTGGCGTCGTTCATGCCCAGGCCCTGAAGCTGAACCGCCAGCGAGCCGCTGAAGGCCGCCTCGCCCACGATGCCGTTGAGCATGCCGATGGAGGTGATGCCCACCTGCACCGACGACAGGAACTGCGTCGGATTCTCCAGCAGCCGCAGGGCGGCGCTGGCGCCCTTGTCGCCGGTCTCGGCCAGCGCCGTCAGGCGAGCGCGGCGGCTGGAGGCCAGTGCCAGCTCCGACATGGCGAAGGCACCGTTGAGCAGGGTCAGAAACGCAATGAGCAGGAAATCCATAATTGAGGCATGGCACTTTACATGATTGGCGATGTCCAGGGTTGCGATGCCGCACTGGGCCGCCTGCTGGACACCATCGGTTTTTCACCCAGCCGCGACACCCTGTACCTGCTGGGCGATCTGGTGAACCGGGGTCCCGAATCGCTGGCGGTGCTGCACCGCCTGATGGCGCTGGAGGGCGCGGCCCACTGCCTGCTGGGCAACCACGACCTGCACCTGCTGGCGGTCGCGCACGGTGTGCGCAAGCCCCACCGCAGCGACACGCTGGGCGACATCCTGCAGGCCCCGGATCGTGAGCACTTGCTCACTTGGCTGCGCCACCGCCCCATGGCCCTGCAGGCTGGTGGCTGGCTGATGGTGCACGCCGGTGTGCTGCCGCAATGGAGCGCCACTCAGACGCTGCAACTGGCGCATGAACTGGAGAGCGAGCTGCGCGGCCCCGAGTGGGGGGTGTTCCTGCACAACATGTACGGCAACCGGCCCGATCACTGGCACGACGACCTGCGCGGGCTGGACCGTCTGCGCGTGATCGTCAATGCGCTGACGCGCTTGCGCTTCTGCAATGCCGATGGCGTGATGGAGTTCGACACCAAGGACAGCGCCGCCGCAGCGCCTGAAGGCTTCATGCCCTGGTTCGAGGTACCGGGCAGAGAGACCGCCGGCACGCCGGTGGCGTTCGGTCATTGGTCCACGCTGGGCGATGCGGGCCGCGACGACGTGCTGGCACTGGACACCGGCTGTGTGTGGGGGGGCTGCCTGACCGCGGCACGTCTGGGTGCGCAAGCAGGCCAAGTCGAACGCATCAGCGTGAACTGCCCCCAGGCCCAGCGCCCGGGCGGCACCACTTAACCGGCCTGCGTCTCTGACTGCGGCTGCTCGGCCGGCGGGGCGGCCGTGAACAGGGCCGCCACCTTCTTGCGAGTCTTGATGTTGGGCGACAGGCGGCTGGTGGCCGCCTTGGGTTGGCTCTCCCAGGACGGCTTGGCGTTTTCGGGCAGCGAAGGCTCGTAGGGCTTGTCGAACAGCGGATCGGCCGGCGGACGCGGCGCCCGGAAAGGACGGCGGTCTTCACGGCCTTCCCTGCCCTCGCGGCTGGCGCGGGCTTCACGGATGTCGCGGTGGTCCCGCTGGTCACGGCGCTCACCCTCTTCTGCCGGCTGGCGCCAGGCGCGCTGGCCGTCGTTGAAATGGCCGGCCGGCCGCTTGTCAGCCTCCAGCTCCAGCGCTTCGAGCTCGAACTTCTTGCCGATCAGCTTCTCGATGTCGGCCATCAGGCGCGTGTCCTTGCCGCTGACGAACGACACGGCCAGGCCCGATGCGCCCGCACGGCCCGTACGGCCGATGCGGTGAACATAGTCTTCGGCGTTGAACGGGATGTCGAAGTTGAACACCGCCGGCACGTCCTTGATGTCCAGGCCACGCGCGGCCACATCGGTACACACCAGCAGGTCGACTTCACCCTTCTTGAAGGCGTCCAGCGCCTTCAGGCGCTCGTCCTGGCTCTTGTCGCCGTGCAGGGCCGTGGTCTTCAGACCCTCACGTTCCAGCGAACGGGCCAGGCGTGCGCAGCCCAGCTTGCTGTTGACGAACACAAACGCCTGGGTGACGCCGCGCTCCTTGACGATCTGCTTGAGCGTCTGGCGCTTGTCGTCGTCGTCGACGCGGTAGAAATGCTGCTCCACGGTGGAGGCGGTGGCATTCGACCGCGCCACCTCGATCGTCACCGGGTCCTGCAGGTAGCTGTTGGCCAGGCGCTTGATCTCGGGCGAGAACGTGGCCGAGAACAGCAGCGTGGTGCGGGTCTTGGGCAGGTAGGACAGGATGCGCTGCAGGTCCGGCAGGAAGCCGATATCCAGCATGCGGTCGGCTTCGTCGAGCACCACGTACTCAACCTGGTTGAGCACGCAGTTCTTGGCCTCGATGTGGTCCAGCAGACGGCCGGGCGTGGCCACCAGCACCTCGACACCCTTCTTGAGCTCGATGGTCTGCGGCTTCATGTCCATGCCGCCAAACACCACCGCGCTGCGCAGCTGGGTGTACTTGGCGTACTGCTTGATCTGGTCGGCCACCTGATCGGCCAGCTCACGTGTGGGCAGCAGCACCAGCGCACGCACCGGGTGACGGGCGGGCGAGGTGGACGCGTTCTCGTGCTTGAGCATGCGCTGCAGCAGCGGCAGCGAAAAGGCAGCGGTCTTGCCGGTGCCGGTCTGGGCGGCGCCCATGACGTCACGACCCTGCAGCACGACCGGGATGGCCTGTGCCTGGATGGGCGTCATGCTCTCGTAGCCCATCTCGGCAATGGCGCGGGAAATGGTGGGCGAGAGCTGGAGTTCGGAAAAGGACTGGGTCATCAAATCTGGCTGGGCCAAGCAGCTAAGGCAAGCAAAAGTGGTGCGCTCGAAAAGGCAGCTTCACAGGGTGTGGCCAGGCCGGGCGCTTATGGCCGCTGGGGGCCATAACCGCATATTGTCGCACTTCATGGGGTTTTCACGTAGCCCGGCGGTCGGTGGGTCTGTGGCCGGCCTGGACGACCCGCTGTCCGGGGGTATGTCCCCCTCAAGTCTGGCCCAGGCTTGACGATGGCTGGGAAATCGCAGTCTTGCGCTGCACTCATCATCAGATCGCGAGGATTCCACATGACAAGAATGAACGCACTTGCCTTGGTCATCGTCGGCGCACTGGCCGGGAACGCCCATGCCACGCCCTACAGTCCGCCAGTCGCCGGCTCGTCCTACACCTACAGCACCACCTCCAGCGGGGAAGTGACGATCGACATCCTGTCGACGGAAGAAGGGATTTTTACCACCCGTTCAAAGCGGCAGCGTGGCAGCGAGTCGGAGGAACGCCGTCTGTTTGGCATCTACTCCATGTCCAAACAGTTCAACGAGGGCATTCTGTCGCGCGACCTTGCCAAGGCCAGCGAGTTCTTTCCGCTGCAGATCGGCAAGAAGGTGGTCTTTGATACCTACGGGCAAACCAATGGCCCGCGCTGGTATCGCTCGCAAACCTGGGAGACTGTCCGGCAATACTCGCTCCAGATCGGTCAGGACAACCATCAGGTGTATGTCATCAAGGTGTTGTCAGAGTCACCGGGCTACTTCAAGCTGGACGGCACTTGCGATTACTCCGTCGTGTTTGCCGCGTGCATCAAAGTCGAAGGCGATCTGTTTGTCAGGGGTCGCCCTGAGCTGACCGGTCCGCAGTCTTCCTACATGACCAAGGCCGTGGTCCGTGGGATGACCCTGACCTTGCCGGATCTGCAAAAGGCTGTCTCCCCTGCCCAGCCGGCGGCACCGGCCCCAGCGGCAGTCGCCCCAGCGCCTGCCACAGTGCCAACGCCCGCACCGGCGGCGCCTCAGCCAGCGGCGCCGGCGCCACAACCCGCCGCAAGCCCCGCGCCAGCGTCACCCACATCCAACCAATCACCAGGGCCAGGGACTCCGGCAGGCACCACGACATCAGCGGAACAACGCCTGAAGCAGGCCAAAGAACTGCTGGACAAGAAACTCATCACCCAGCAGCAATACGATGAGTTTGTGGCACGCATCATGAAGGACATGTGAGCAAGCCACCGACTGCATCGCCCGGCCCTCAGGCCGGTGGCGCATGGCAGGCCACACACAGCTTGTTGCCATCCGGATCACGGAAATACGCGCCGTAGTAGTGCGCGTGGTACTCGGGCCTCAGGCCGGGCGCACCCTCGCACCGGCCGCCGTGCGCCAGCGCCGTACGGTGCGCCTCGTCCACCACCGCCCGGCTGCCCGCCAGAAAGGCGGTCATCGAACCGTTGCCAGGGTGCGGCGCCTGTCCGTCGTACGGGCGACCGATCAGGAACAGGGGCCGCGGCCCGGATTCGGACTCCCAGCCCGCCCAGGGGCGATCACGTTCGCAGAAGCGCTCTTGCACCCCCAGCACCGCCATCAGCGGGCGGTAGAAGGCCAGCGCCCGGTCAAAGTCACTGACGCCAACGAATACGTGCGAGAACAATCGGATTTCCTTGTGTGGCGCCGCGGTGGTGCCTTGCCCTATTCCACCACCGACCGCACCAGCATGGCAAACAGGTCCTGCGACCACTGGTGCTTCTTCTCCTTGGGCGGAAAGCGCGCGTCGTAGGCCTCTGCCGCGGCCGGGTCGAACTCGAACACCGGGCTGGTGTGAAACGTCCAGTGCGGGTGGCTGGCAAAGAAGCCTGGCCGCAGCTCGAGCACCATCAGACCCAGCGGATAGCGCCCGTCGGCCGTGCAGACATTGAGGTCACGCCCTGTCTTGAAACCGTGCCTGCAGTAGTTGTGCGGGTCACCCAGGATGAGAATGGCCGGGTAGCCCTGCTGCACCGCCAGCGCCCGGGTGTGCCCGATCAGCGCCGTGCCCACGCCCCGGCGCTGCCATGCCGGGTGCACGCACAAGGGCCCGAAGGTGACGGTATGCACCCGTTCGCCCTGTTCATTGACCACCCATGAACGCGTGTAGACGATGCTGCCCACGATCTGGCCATCCACCTCGGCCACAAAGCTCAGTTCGGGCAGATGGTCCTCATGCTGCCGGATCAGGTGCGTGGTGTAGTGCTCATCGCAGCCGGGCCGGTACAGGTTCCAGAAGGCCTCACGGGTCAGGACGTCGACCGCGTGGCGATCAGGGGCAGTCTCAGGGCGTACGTTGATGTTCAAGGCTTCTCCAGAATCGCTT
>JAJPEW010000196.1 GCA_021166755.1 Hydrogenophaga sp.
GGCCGTGGCCTTCGGTGATCAGCGCGAGAAGGTCTGCGTGATGGTCAACATCGACTTCGAGGCCGTGGGCAACTGGGCCGAGCGCCGCAACCTGCCCTACGCCGGCTACACCGACCTGGCGCAGAAACCCGAGGTCTACGAGCTCATCCGCGACTGCGTGGAAAAGGTCAACGCCGACCTGTCACGCGACGACCTGCTGGCCGGCAGCCAGATCAGCCGCTTCCTGGTGCTGCACAAGGAGCTGGATGCCGACGACGGCGAACTCACCCGCACCAACAAGGTCCGCCGCGGCTTCATCGGCGAGAAGTACGGGGTCCTGGTCGATGCACTGTACGGCGGCAAGAGCGAGCAGTACATCGAGACCCAGGTCAAGTTCGAGGACGGGCGCACCGGCAGCGTCAGCGCCACGCTCAAGATCATGGACGCCAAGACGTTCGCACCTGTGAAGGCAGCAGCATGAGCAAGAAAAAGATCGGTGACGTCATCCTCGACGTCCAGAACATCAGCCTGCGCTTCGGTGGCGTCAAGGCGCTGACCGACATCTCGTTCAACGTCAAGGAGCACGAGATCCGCGCCATCATTGGCCCCAACGGCGCCGGCAAGAGCTCGATGCTCAACTGCATCAACGGCGTCTACCAGCCGCAGGAAGGCAAGATCACTTTCCGGGGCAAGACTTTCCGTGGCATGAACAGCCGCCAGGTGGCCGAGATGGGCGTGGCGCGCACGTTCCAGAACCTGGCGCTGTTCAAGGGCATGAGCGTGATCGACAACATCATGACCGGCCGCAACCTGCGCATGAAGAGCAACCTGTTCCTGCAGGCGCTGCGCATCGGCCCGGCCCAGAAGGAAGAGGAGCAGCACCGCGAGTTCGTCGAGCACATCATCGATTTCCTGGAGATCCAGGCCTTCCGCAAGACGCCCGTGGGCACCCTGCCCTACGGCCTGCAAAAGCGCGTGGACCTCGGTCGCGCCCTGGCCATGGAGCCGCAGGTGCTGCTGCTCGATGAGCCCATGGCCGGCATGAACCTGGAAGAGAAGCAGGACATGAGCCGCTTCATCCTGGACGTGAACGACGAGTTCGGCACCACCATCGTGCTCATCGAGCACGACATGGGCGTGGTGATGGACATCTCCGACCGTGTCGTGGTGCTGGACTACGGCAAGAAGATCGGTGACGGCACACCGGAAGAAGTGCGCAGCAACGAAGAAGTCATCAGCGCGTACCTCGGTACGAGCCACTGAACGGAGACGACACCATGGGATTCTTTCTCGAAACCCTCTTTGGCGGCCTGATGGCAGGCATGCTGTATTCGCTGGTGGCGCTGGGCTTCGTGCTCATCTTCAAGGCCTCGGGCGTGTTCAACTTCGCGCAGGGCGCGATGGTGCTGTTCGCCGCCCTGGCCATGGCCCGCTTCTCGGAGTGGATTCCGCAATGGCTGGGACTGGAGAGCCTGCTGCTGGCCAACATTCTGGCTTTCATCATCGCCGCGCTGTGCATGTTCGCGCTGGCCTGGCTGGTTGAGCGACTGGTGCTGCGGCACCTGGTCAACCAGGAAGGCGTGACGCTGCTGATGGCCACCCTGGGCATCACCTACTTCCTCGACGGCTTCGGCCAGACCATCTTCGGCAGCGACATCTACCAGATCAATGTCGGCATGCCCAAGGACCCGATCTTCATCCTCGAGGGCATGTTCGAAGGCGGCATCCTGATCAACAAGGAAGACGTCATCGCCGCAGTGATTGCCGCCGGCTTGGTGGCGGCCCTGTCGCTGTTCTTCCAGAAGACCTCCACCGGGCGCGCGCTGCGCGCCGTGGCCGACGACCACCAGGCGGCGCAGTCCATCGGCATCCCGCTCAACCGCATCTGGGTGATCGTCTGGTGCGTGGCCGGCATCACCGCGCTGGTGGCCGGCATCATCTGGGGTTCCAAGCTGGGCGTGCAGTTCTCGCTGACCACCGTGGCCCTGCGTGCCCTGCCCGTGATCATCCTGGGCGGCCTGACCTCGGTGCCGGGCGCCATCATCGGCGGCCTGATCATCGGCGTGGGCGAGAAGCTCTCCGAGGTCTACCTCGGCCCCATGGTCGGCGGCGGCATCGAGATCTGGTTTGCCTATGTGCTGGCTCTGGTGTTCCTGCTGTTCCGTCCGCAGGGTCTGTTCGGCGAAAAGATCATTGATCGGGTGTGAAACACCCACATCAATGATCTTTCAGCGAAGACTAACTTTGCAGAGCAAAGTTAAGCGAAGCGTGTCGTAGCTAAAAGATTGTTTGAGGACTACAAATGTTCTATCGCGAAAACGGTCAGTTCAAGACCTCCTACCGCGCCGACCAGCAGATCTTTCCGATCGCGCAGGACCGCTGGGCCATCCTGGCCATCATCGCCTTCGCCGCCATCGGCGTGCCCTTGCTGGCCGACGAATACCTGTTCCGCGCCATCTTCATCCCGTTCCTGATCCTGTCGCTCGCGGCCATCGGCGTGAACATCCTGGTGGGCTACTGCGGCCAGATCTCGCTGGGCTCCGGCGCCTTCATGGCGGTGGGCGCCTACATGGCCTACAACACCTACGTGCGCATCGAAGGCATGCCCCTGATCGTGGCCCTGCTCTCCGGCGGCTTCTTTGCCACGGTGGTGGGCATGTTCTTCGGCATCCCCAGCCTGCGCGTCAAGGGTCTGTACCTGGCCGTGGCCACGCTGGCGGCCCAGTTCTTCTGCGACTGGATGTTCCTTCGCATCGGCTGGTTCACCGGCAACAACGCCTCGGGTTCGGTGTCGGTCTCCAACCTGAACGTGCTGGGCTGGGCGATTGACACCCCGGTCGAGAAGTACCTGTTCTGCCTGGGCTTCGTGGTGGTTTTCGGCCTGCTGGCCAAGAACCTGGTGCGCTCGGCCATCGGCCGCGAGTGGATGGCCATCCGCGACATGGACGTGGCCGCCGCCGTGATCGGTATCCGTCCGATGTACGCCAAGCTGTCCGCCTTCGCCGTCAGCTCGTTCATCATCGGCGTGGCCGGCGGCCTGTGGGGCTTCGTGCACCTGAGCTCCTGGGAACCGGCTGCCTTCTCGATCGATCGCTCGTTCCAGCTGCTGTTCATGGTGATCATCGGCGGCATGGGCTCGATCATGGGCAGCTTCTTCGGCGCGGCCTTCATCGTGGTGCTGCCCATCTTCCTGAACCAGTTCCTGCCGGCCCTCGGCGGCCTGGTGGGCGTGGAGATCTCGACCGCCGCGGTGTCGCACACCGAATTCATGATCTTCGGCGCCCTGATCGTGTGGTTCCTGATCGTGGAGCCGCACGGGCTGGCCAAGCTCTGGAGCATCGGCAAGCAGAAGCTGCGCCTGTGGCCCTTCCCGCACTGAGGCACGACGCCTTCCTGATTGTTGGCAGAACGACGATTTTCCGGGCAAGCCCTTAGGTGAAACGCCCGATGCATCAGACCGCGCATCGGGATTTACTGACAGGTCCAACGGTTTTCTGGTGGCTTACTTTTCCTTAGGAGACAAACGCATGAAGCTACGCAACCTCGCTCTTTCCGTGTCGGTGGCCTGCGCTGCCCTGTCCTCGGCACTGGTGGCTCCCGCCGCCTTCGCCCAGGCCAAGGAGCAGTTCTTCCCAGCCCTGGTGTACCGCACCGGCGCGTACGCACCGAACGGCGTGCCCTTCGCCAACGGCTACGCCGACTACCTCAAGCTCGTCAACGAGCGTGGTGGCATCAACGGCGTGAAGGTGTCCTACGAAGAATGTGAAACCGGCTACGCCACCGACCGTGGCGTGGAGTGCTACGAGCGCCTCAAGGGCAAGAACGGCGGCGCCACCGTGTTCCAGCCCCTGTCCACCGGCATCACCTTCGCGCTGACCGAGAAGGCCCCGATCGACAAGATTCCGCTGATCACCGCCGGCTACGGCCGCAGCGAGTCCGCCGACGGCGGCGTCTTCAAATGGAATTTCCCGCTGGCCGGCACCTACTGGCAAGCCGCCGACGTCATCATCCAGCACATCGGCAAGAAGGAAGGCGGTCTGGCCAACCTCAAGGGCAAGAAGATCGCGCTGGTCTATCACGACAGCCCCTTCGGCAAGGAAGCGATTCCGCCCCTGCAGGAGCGCGCCAGCATGCACGGCTTCCAGCTGACCATGCTGCCCGTCACCCACCCCGGCGTGGAGCAGAAGGCCACCTGGCTGCAGATCCGCCAGCAGCGCCCCGACTATGTCATCAACTGGGGCTGGGGCGTGATGAACTCGACGCTGATCAAGGAAGCGCAGGCCACCGGCTATCCGCGCGAGAAGATCTACGGCGTCTGGTGGGCCGGTGCCGAACCCGATGTGAGGGATATCGGCCAGGGTGCCAAGGGCTACAACGCCATCACCATGCAGCACGGCACCGAGAAGGGGTCGGACATCGTCAAGGAAATCCTGTCGAAGCTGCACGACAAGGGCAAGGGCACGGGCCCCAAGGAAGAAGTGGGTGAGGTGCTGTACATGCGCGGTCTGATCAGCGCCATGTTCGCCGTTGAAGGCGTGCGTGCCGCCCAGGAACGCTTCGGCAAGGGCAAGGTCGTGACCGGCGAGCAAGCGCGCTGGGGCTACGAGAACCTGAACCTGACCCAGGCGAAGCTGGATGCACTGGGATTCAAGGGCGT
This sequence comes from Hydrogenophaga sp., assembly GCA_021166755.1. Taxonomy (GTDB): domain Bacteria; phylum Pseudomonadota; class Gammaproteobacteria; order Burkholderiales; family Burkholderiaceae_C; genus Hydrogenophaga; species Hydrogenophaga bisanensis. The sequence continues at coordinate 4,637 of JAJPEW010000196.1, forward strand.
GCTGCGTCCGGTGTCGACCAGCTGCCAGGACCACGTGGGCGCCAACTGGGCCCGGATCCACACCTGGGACGGCAGCAAGTGGCAGTTCACCAGCGACTGGTACCAGGCCGATGACCAGATCCTCAAGCCGATGGTCAAGGCAGCGGCCGACAAGTACGCCGCCGAGAAGAAGCTGACCCGTCGCACTCCCGCCGACTGCCAGTCCTGATGTCAACCCGCGGCTGCTTCGGCAGCCGCCATTCGCCAGGCCGGCGTGCCGCGCCTGGCGAATGGTCCACGAGGAAACACCATGAGCACCACACCCAACATCGTTCTCAACGTCAACGGCATCGAGGTCATCTACAACCATGTGATCCTGGTGCTCAAGGGCGTCTCCCTTCAGGTCGCCGAGGGCCAGATTGCGGCCATCCTGGGCGGCAACGGGGCCGGCAAGACCACCACCCTGCGCGCGGTGTCCAACCTGCTCAAGGGTGAGCGCGGCGAAGTCACCAAGGGCAGCATCGAGTTGCGCGGCGAGCGCATCGAAAACCTTTCGCCCGCCGACCTGGTCAACCGCGGCGTCGTGCAGGTGATGGAAGGTCGCCACTGCTTTGCCCACCTGACCATCGAAGAAAACCTGATGACCGGCTCCTACACCCGCAAGGACAAGGCCGAGATCGCGCGCAACCTGGAGAAGGTCTACACCTACTTCCCGCGCCTGAAGACCCGTCGCACCAGCCAGGCGGCGTACACCTCCGGTGGCGAGCAGCAGATGTGCGCCATCGGCCGTGCCCTGATGACCAACCCTAGCGTGGTGCTGCTGGACGAACCCTCGATGGGTCTGGCCCCCCAGATCGTGGAGGAGGTGTTCGAGATCGTGAAGGACCTCAACACCAAGGAAAAGGTGACGTTCCTGATTGCCGAGCAGAACACCAACATGGCCCTGAAGTACGCCGACTATGGTTACATCATGGAAAGCGGCCGCATCGTGATGGACGGTGCCGCCAGCGACCTGCGCAACAACGAGGACGTCAAGGAGTTCTACCTGGGCATGGGTGGTGGCGAACGCAAGAGCTTCAAGGACGTGAAGTCCTACAAGCGCCGCAAGCGCTGGCTTGCCTGACCCACCCCCGCGCCGCCTTCGGCGGCACCCCCTCAAGAGGGCAGCGCGAGTGGCCCGGCAAAGCCGGTTCCACCGCGCTCTTGAATCAGACACCTCTGTCCAACATTTGTCGCTGCCGCCATGAACGACTTCTTCGACGCCCTGGAAACCCGATCGCCTGCCGAACGCGAGGCGGCCCAGATGGCTGCGCTGCCGGCGCAGGTGGCCCATGCCAAGGCCAGCACCGCCGCCTACGCCGAGTTGCTGCGCGATATCGATCCGGCCAGCGTCAACTCCCGAGAGGCGCTGACCCGTCTGCCCGTCACCCGCAAGCACGAGTTGCTGGAGCGGCAGAAGGCCAGCCGGGCAGCAGGCGGTGACGCCTTTGGCGGCTTCTCGGCCGTGGTGCGTGGACCGCAGATGCAGCGGCTCTTCGCCTCGCCGGGACCGATCTACGAACCCGAGGGCACCGCTCGCGACTACTGGCGCACCGGTCGCGCCCTCTTTGCTGCGGGATTCCGGGCTGGCGATCTGGTGCACAACAGCTTCAGCTACCACATGACCCCCGGGGCCTTCATCCTGGAAGCGGGTGCCCTGGCGGTGGGCTGCACCGTGTTTCCGGCCGGCACCGGCCAGACCGAACAGCAGTTGCAGGCGATGGCCGAGCTGCGGCCTGACGCCTACACCGGCACCCCCAGCTTTCTGCGCATCCTGCTGGAAAAGGCCAAGGAAACCGCCACGAACATTGCCAGCCTCACCAAGGCCTCGGTCGGCGGCGAAGCCTGTCCCCCGAGCCTGACGGCCTGGTTTGCCGAGCAGGGTGTGGCGGTGTACCAAACCTACGCCACCGCCGACCTGGGCCTGGTGGCCTATGAAACGGCGGCCCGCCAGGGGCTGGTGCTGGAAGAAGGTGTCATTGTGGAAATCGTGCGTCCGGGCACCGGCGACCCGGTACCCGAGGGCGAGGTGGGAGAGCTGGTCGTGACCACGTTGAACCCGACCTATCCGCTCATCCGTTTCGGTACCGGCGACCTGTCGGCCATCCTGCCAGGCACCTGCCCCACCGGTCGCACGGCACCGCGCATCAAGGGCTGGATGGGTCGGGCCGACCAGACCACCAAGATCAAGGGCATGTTCGTCCATCCGTCGCAGGTGGCCGAGATCGTGCGGCGCTTCCCCGAGGTGAAGAAAGCCCGCCTGGTGGTCAGCGGTGAAATGGCCAATGACCAGATGTGCCTGCAGGTGGAGACCACCGAGGTGGCCGATGGCCTGCGCGAGAAGATCGAAAGCGCCATCCGAGACGTGACCAAGCTGCGTGGCGATGTGCAGGTGGTGCGCCCGGGCAGCCTGCCCAACGACGGCAAGGTCATCGAGGACGCCCGCAGCTACCAGTAACTGCCGGGTCCAGGGCATACAGCGGCAGGGAAAACCCCGCCCCCCTGCTACGTACTTTCCGCGATTTCCCCCCGACGGTCGGGGGCTACCATGCCGGGGTCATCCAACCAGGAGCATTCCGCATGAAGAAGATCTTTGCATTCGCGCTCACCGCCGCGGTGGCCTCTTCCGCCTTCGCCCAGGCCTTCCCCAGCAAGCCGATCACCCTCGTGGTGCCCTTCGCTGCCGGCGGCCCGACCGACCTGGTGGCCCGCCAGCTGGCGGAAGCCCTGCGCAAACCCCTGGGCGGTGCCAACGTGGTGGTGGAAAACGCGGCTGGCGCCGGCGGCACCATCGGCGCCACCAAGGTGGCCCGCGCCACCCCCGATGGCCACACGCTGCTGGTCTGGCACATCGGCATGGCCGCCACGGCCGGCCTGTACCGCAAGCTGCAGTACAAGCCCCTGGAAGACTTCGAGTACCTGGGCATGATCAACGATGTGCCCATGACGCTGCTGGGCTCGCCCAAGCTGCCGGCCAACACCTACCGGGACTTCGAGAACTACATCCGTGCCAACGGCGGCAAGCTGAACCTGGCCCATGCAGGCCTGGGCTCGGCCTCGCACCTGTGCGGCCTGATGTGGCAATCCGCGGTCAAGCTGGACAAGTCGATGACCACCATCGCCTACCGCGGCACCGGCCCGGCCATGAACGACCTGATCGGCGGCCAGGTCGACGTGATGTGCGACCAGACCACCAACACCACCGCGCAGATCGAAGCCGGCCGCGTCAAGGCCTTCGCCGTGACCACGGCCAAGCCCCTGTCCAACCACAAGCTGCTCAAGGACTACCCGTCCCTGCAGGAGATGGGCCTCAAGGGCTTCAACCTGACCATCTGGCACGCCATGTACGCCCCGAAGGGCACGCCAGCCGACGTGCAGAAGAAGCTCAACGACGCACTGCAGGTGGCCCTGAAGGACCCCGAGTTCATCAAGAAGCAGGAAGCGCTGGGTGCCATCGTCGTGAACGACAAGCGCGTCACCCAGGCCGGCCACAAGGAGTTCGTGGCCGCCGAGATCACCAAACTCAAGGGCGTGATCGAAGCTGCCGGCCAGTTCGCAGACTGAGCCACCATGGCGCCATCGAAAGCCACCTTAGGGTGGCTTTTTTCATGGCCTGGCGCGGGATAACCCTGTCACCCGGGCAGCGCCGGCGGGCACTGTTGCCCTCTACACTGAAGTGGCCACCGCCGCCGATCGAAAGCAGCGGAGCCATCCACCGCATCCGAGGAGACTTTCATGAACCACATCATCAACGGCCGCCGTCACCTGCTGATCGGCGGGAGTCTGGCCGCCGCCGCGGCCGTCCTACCCGCCACGCTGTGGGCCCAGGCGGCGTGGCCCACCAAGCCCGTGCGCATCGTCGTGCCATTTGCACCCGGTGGCACCACCGACATCCTGGCCCGGGTCCTCGCGCCCGAACTGACCAAGGCCCTGGGGCAAAGCTTCGTGATCGACAACAAGGGGGGCGCCGGCGGCAACATCGGGGCCGAGATCGTCGCCAAGTCGCCGGGTGACGGCTACACCCTGCTGATGGGCACGGTGGGCACGCATGGCATCAACAAGGCGCTGTACGCCAAGCTGCCTTACGACCCCCAGAAGGACTTTGTGCCGGTCACGCTGGTGGCCGGCGTGCCTAACGTCATGGTCATGAATGCCCGACGCGCGCAGGAACTGGGCATCCAGTCGGTGGCCGATTTCATCCGCTACGCCAAGGCCAACCCGGGCAAGCTCAACATGGCCTCCAGCGGCAACGGCACCTCCATCCACCTGGCCGGCGAGCTGTTCAAGGCGCGCACCGGCATCTTCATGACGCACATCCCCTACCGCGGCTCGGGTCCGGCCCTCAAGGACCTGATCGGTGGTGCGACAGACGTCATGTTCGACAACCTGCCATCGGCCATGCCGCACATCCAGTCGGGCGCGCTCAAGGCCTTTGCGGTCACCAGCGCCGTGCGCTCGGCCACCCTGCCCGACCTGCCGACGGTGGCCGAAGCGGGCAACCTGCCCGGTTTCGAGGCCAGTTCCTGGTTTGGTCTGCTCGCCCCGGCCGGCACGCCAGCCGACATCGCCAACCGCCTGCAGCAGGAGTCCGCCAAGGCCATGCAGTTGCCGGCCATCAAGGAGCGGTTGCATGCGCTGGGCGCCATCCCCAGCGGCAACACACCGGCCGAGTTCGGCCGCTTCATCGACAGCGAAATCGCCAAGTGGGCCCCGGTGGTCAAGGCCTCGGGGGCCAAGGTGGACTGAGGCTCAGACGCCCCACACCACGTCCACCTCGGCGCGTTCGCAGCGCTGCAGCATCTCGATGAAGGGCGCGCTGCGAAGGCGCAGGCTGATGTCGAAATCCGGAGGCACTTCGCCCCGGGCTTCGGCCTCCTGAACCCGCCGCTGGTGCTCTGCCTCTTCGGCCTGGGCTGCTTCACGCAAGGCCTGCACCGCCGACGCCATCTCCACCGGCCGGATGATGCCGGGCGCCTGCGGGTCCTTGCCCAGGATCTCCAGGATGCGTTGTCCATGCGGTTGCAGCATGACCAGGTCGCCCGTTTCGCGGGACTTGAATCGGTACAGCGCCATCGTCTCTCACCTTTCGTCGGATCGATGACCATTCTGGCACCGATCCGGGAAAACCCGGTTGGCCAAATTTAGTTCAAGCCTAAACTAATCAGGCATGAACACACCCACTCCTGCGCTGCGGCGCATCCTGTGCATCGGTGGCGGCCCGGCGGGTCTGTACTTCGGGCTGCTGATGAAACGGCGCTTTCCGGCGCTGGAGGTGACCGTGGTCGAGCGCAACCGGCCTTACGACACCTTCGGCTGGGGGGTGGTGTTCTCCGACCAGACGCTGATCAACCTGCGACGGGCCGACCCCGAGACCGCGCAGGCCATGCAGGACGCCTTCAACCACTGGGACGACATCGAGGTCTTCTACAAGGGCCGCAGCGTGCGATCGGGTGGCCACGGCTTCATCGGCATCGGACGCAAGCGCCTGCTCAACATCCTGCAGGAGCGCTGCAACGAACTCGGTGTGAAGCTCGTGTTCGAGACCGATGTCACCGACGACCAGGCGCTCGCCCAGCAGTACAACGCCGATCTGGTCATCGCCAGCGACGGCCTGAACAGCCGCATCCGCACCCGCTACGAAAGCACCTTCCAGCCCGACATCGACACCCGCCTGTGCCGCTTTGTCTGGCTGGGCACGAAGAAGACGTTTGACGCCTTCACCTTCGCCTTCGAACAGACCGAACACGGCTGGTTCCAGGCCCATGCCTACAAGTTCGATGCCGACACCTCGACCTTCATCGTCGAGACGCCCGAGCATGTGTGGAAGGCCCACGGCATTGACCAGATGAGCCAGGAGGACGGTATCGCGTTCTGCGAAAAGCTGTTCGCGAAGTATCTGGATGGCAACGAACTGATCAGCAACGCCAAACACCTGCGCGGGTCGGCGAACTGGATCCGCTTCCCGCGCGTGATCTGCCACACCTGGGTGCACCATCAGGACATCGCCGGCAAGAAGACCCCGATCGTGCTGATGGGCGACGCGGCGCACACCGCGCACTTCTCCATCGGCAGCGGCACCAAACTGGCGCTGGAAGATGCCATCGACCTGGCCGATGAGTTCACGAACAACGCCGGGGCCGACATGGCCACCGTGTTGCAGGGCTACGAGGCGCGCCGCAGCGTCGAGGTGCTCAAGATCCAGAATGCGGCGCGCAACTCCACCGAGTGGTTCGAGCATGTTGACCGCTACACCGGCATGGAGATCGAACAGTTTGCCTACTCGCTGCTCACCCGCAGCCAGCGCATCAGCCACGAGAACCTGAGGCTGCGCGACGCGAAGTGGCTGGAAGGTTACGAAGAGTGGCTTCAGTCCCGTGCTGGTGGCCGAAGCGTCGGTGGCAAGCCCACGCCCCCCATGCTGCTGCCGCTCAAAGTGCGCGGCGTTGAACTCAAGAACCGCATCGTCGTCTCGCCGATGGCGCAATACAAAGCCCAGGACGGCGTCGTCGGGGACTGGCACCTGATGCACCTGGGCGCGCGCGCCGTGGGCGGCGCGGCGCTGGTGATGGTCGAGATGACCAGCCCGACGCCCGAGGGTCGCATCACCCCCGGCTGCCCCGGCTTGTGGAACGACACCCAGCAGGCCGCGCTGGCCCGCATTGTCGGTTTCGCGCATCGCGAAGGCGGCGCGAAGATGGGCATCCAGCTCGGTCACAGCGGCCCCAAGGGATCGACCCAGCTGGGCTGGGAAGCCATCGACGAGCCGCTGGTGAACGGCAACTGGCCGCTGCTGTCGGCCAGTGCGGTCGCCTATGGAGAGCAGAACCAGGTGCCCAAGGCCATGACCCGCGCCGACATGGATGCGCTGCGCGATGCCTTCGTCGAATCGACCAAGCGCGCGGCCGCCGTCGGCTTCGACTGGCTGGAGCTGCACTGTGCCCACGGTTACCTGCTCTCGGCCTTCATCTGCCCGCTGACCAACCAGCGTAGCGACGAATACGGTGGCTCGCTGGAAAACCGCTGCCGCTACCCGCTGGAAGTCTTCGCGGCCATGCGTGCGGTGTGGCCCGCCGACCGGCCCATGAGCGTGCGCATCTCGGCGCACGACTGGGCACCGGGCGGTAACACGCCCGACGATGCGGTCGCGATCGCGCGTCTGTTCAAGGCCGCCGGCTGTGACGTGATCGACGTGTCCTCAGGCCAGACCACGCGAGCCGCGAAGCCGGTCTACGGCCGCATGTACCAGACACCGTTTGCCGACCGCATCCGCAACGAGGTCGACATCCTCACCATGGCCGTCGGTGCCATCAGCGAGGCCGACCACGCCAACAGCATCATCGGCGCCGGCCGCGCCGACCTCTGCGCCGTGGCCCGTCCGCATCTGGCCGATCCGGCCTGGACGCTGCACGAAGCCGCCAGGCTGCAGACGCGCGCCATTGAGTGGCCCCTGCCCTACCTGAGTGGCCGCGACCAGCTCTACCGCGAGATCGCCCGCCAGCAAGCCCTCCAAGGCACGGTCGTCACCCAGGACCCTGCGGAAGCCTCATGACCACGCCCGACACCCTCGACCTCGAAGCCCGCGCGCACAGCGAACACGCACAGGAGCTGCGCCTGTGGCTGCGCCTGCTCGCCTGTTCCCAACTGATCGAAAAGCGCGTACGCACCCAGCTGCGCGAGCGATTCGACACCACGCTGCCCCGCTTCGACCTGATGGCCCAGCTCGAACGTCACCCGGAGGGGCTGAAGATGAAGGAACTGTCACAGCGGCTGATGGTCACCGGCGGCAACGTCACCGGCATCACCGACCAGCTGGTGGCCGAAGGCCTGGTCGAACGCATGGGCGTTGAAGGCGACCGCCGGGCCTTCCTCGTGCGACTCACGCCCGAAGGGCGCGAGACCTTTGAACGGATGGCCGTCGAACACGAGCAATGGATCGTTCAGGCCTTCGAAGGCCTCTCGCCACGCGAACTCGACCAACTGCACAAGCTGCTGGGCAAGGTGAAACAGCACCAACTGGACCTCGAATGAAGCACCCCATCCCCGACCACAACCCCATGCGCGGCCAGTATCGCGCCGTCGCCGCCGAGCAGCCCCGGCACTTCGCGCTCAGCGTGCAGGACGGCGTGGCCACCGTCACCCTCAACCGGCCCGAACGCAAGAACCCGCTGACCTTCGACTCCTACGCCGAGCTGCGCGACTGGTTCCTGGGCCTGCAGCGCGCCACCGACATCAAGGCGGTGGTGGTCACCGGCGCAGGCGGCAATTTTTGTTCGGGCGGTGACGTGCACGAGATCATCGGCCCGCTCACGAAAATGACCATGCCCGAGCTGCTGGCCTTCACCCGCATGACGGGTGCGCTGGTGAGCGCCATGCGCGCCTGCCCTCAACCCATCGTGGCGGCCCTGGATGGCGTGTGCGCCGGCGCCGGCGCGATGATGGCCCTCGCGTCGGACCTGCGCCTGGGCACACCTTCGGCCACCGTGGCCTTCCTGTTCACGCGCGTCGGCCTGGCCGGCGCCGACATGGGCGCCTGCGCCCTGCTGCCGCGCATGATCGGCCAGGGCCGCGCCAGCGAACTGTTGTTCACCGGCCGTGCCATGAGCGCGCAGGAGGGCCACGCCTGGGGTTTCTTCAACGCGCTGCACGCGAGCGAAGCCCTGCTGCCCGCCGCACACAAGCTGGCCGCCAGCCTGGCGCAAGGGCCGACCTTCGCGCACGGCATGACCAAGACCATGCTGCACCAGGAATGGGCCATGACCCTGGACCAGGCCATCGAGGCCGAAGCCCAGGCACAGGCCATCTGCATGCAAACGCAGGACTTCCGCCGCGCCTACGAGGCGTTTGCCGCCAAGCAACGCCCCATGTTTGAAGGAAACTGACATGGTTGCCTTCGAACACCCTCACCCGCACGGGCCCCTGGCGCCCACGGCGCACCTGGAACTGCCCTTCTTCGACGATCACCATCGGGCCATGGCCAACCGCCTGATCGAATGGCTCAAGAGCCAGCAGGTGGACGAGTCGGATGACCGGATCGCCTGCCGTGAATGGGTGCGCCGCCTGGGCGATGCCGGTTGGCTGCGCTACTGCGTGCCACAGGTCCACGGCGGCGCCCTGCCAGCGCTCGATTCCCGGGCCCTGGTCATCCTGCGGGAAACCCTGGCACACCACTCCCCCCTGGCGGATTTCGCGTTTGCCATGCAGGGCCTGGGCAGTGGCGCCATCACCCTGGCGGGCAACCCGGCCCAGCAGGCCCGCTACCTGCCGGCGGTGGCGACCGGCCACAAGATCGCCGCCTTTGCGCTGAGCGAACCCGAAGCCGGCTCGGACGTCGCCTCCATGGCCACCCGGGCGCTCCAGACCACCGAAGGCTGGCAACTGGATGGCCGCAAGACCTGGATCAGCAACGGCGGCATGGCCGACTTCTATTTGGTCTTCGCCAAGACCGATCCTCAAGCCGGCGCCCGCGGCATCAGCGCCTTCATCGTCGATGCCGACGCGCCAGGACTGGACACCAGTCACCACATTGCGGTGATGGCGCCGCATCCGCTGGCGACCTTGCACTTTGATCGGTGCAGCCTCGGTCAGGACGCGTTGGTAGGTTCCCTGCATGGCGGGTTCAAGCTCGCCATGCAGACGCTGGACATCTTCCGCGCATCGGTCGCTGCCGCCGCACTGGGCATGGCACGGCGCGCCTTTGCCGAGGCGGTGGCTCACGCCAAGCAACGCAAGATGTTCGGCCAGACCCTGGCCGACTTCCAGCTCACGCAGGCCCGGCTGGGCGAGATGAGCGCACTCGTCGACGCCGGTGCCCTGCTCACCTACCGCGCCGCCTGGATGCGCGACTGCAGCAGTGCCAGCGGCGCCGGCACGCCCGCCTACACCGCAGCTGCCGCAGCGGCCAAGCTGACCGCCACCGAGAACGCCCAGAAGGTCATCGACATGGCCCTGCAGATGTTCGGCGGCCGCGGTGTGCAGGTGGGCAACGTGGTCGAACACCTGTACCGCGACATCCGATCGCTGCGCATCTACGAGGGAGCGACCGAGGTGCAACTGCTCATCCTCGGAAAGCACGCCCTGAAGGCCTGAACCGGAGAACCGCATGGTCCAACACCCATCCGCACAGACCGACCGCTTCGTGCACGACCGCTTGCCGCCGCGTGAACAGTGGCCTGATCTGCGCTACGACCTGCCTGAGCTGCAGGCCTTGCCGGGCCAGCTCAATGCGGTGCAGTGGCTGTTCGATCGTGCCTTCGCTGCCGGCCACGCGGATCGGCCGCTGCTGCGCAGCGACGAACGCACCCTGTCGTATGCGCAGGCGCGCGCCGAGGTTAACCGCCTCGCCCAGGTACTGACCGGCATGGGCTTGCAACCGGGCAACCGTGTGCTGCTGCGCGGTGGCAACTCCATCGCCATGGCGCTGGCCTGGCTGGCCGTGGTGCAGAGCGGGCTGATCGCCGTGGCCACCATGCCTCTGCTGCGCGCCACCGAACTCAAGGCCATCATCGACAAGGCGCGGCCGGCGGCCGCGCTGTGTGACGTGAAGCTGCAAGACGAACTCAAGGCCGCGCTCGCGCTCAGCCCGGAGACAGCCACGATGCCGCTGCGCCTGTTCAACACCGGCGACGCCGCCATCGTGATCGACCATTCGCTCGAAGCCCTGGCCCGGCACGCGAGCGACCAGGCGGCGCCCTGCCCCACCAGCGCCGACGACATCGCGCTGCTGGCCTTCACCTCCGGCACCACCGGCAGCCCCAAGGCCGCCGTGCATACCCACCGCGATGTGATCGCCGCCTGCGAGACCTGGCCGCGCCATGTGCTGCGCGCCACGCCCGACGACATCGTCATGGGCTCGCCCCCACTGGCCTTCACCTTCGGTCTGGGCGGCCTGCTGGTGTTCCCGATGTGGGCCGGCGCCTCGGTCTATTTCCCCAGCATTCCCTACACCCCCGAGGCCATGGTCCGCCTCATCGGGCAGGTGGGCGCCACCATCTGCTACACCGCACCCACGTTTTACCGGCAGATGGCACCGTTCGCCAGGCAGCACGGCGTTGGCCGCTTGCGCATCAGCGTCAGCGCCGGCGAAGGTCTGCCCGACGCCACCCGCCAGCTGTGGAAGGAAGCCAGCGGCCTCGAAATGCTCGACGGCATCGGCGCCACCGAGATGTTCCACATCTTCATTTCCGCCGCGCCGCAGGACGTCAAACGCGGCGCCATTGGCAAGGTGGTTCCCGGCTACCAGGCGAAGATCGTCGACGAGCAGGGGCAGGCGCTGCCCCGCGGCCAGGTCGGCCGGCTCGCGGTCAAAGGCCCCACCGGCTGCAAGTACCTCGACGACACCCGGCAGGCCAACTACGTGCAGGATGGCTGGAACTTTCCCGGTGACGCCTTCCTGCAGGACGAGGACGGCTACTTCGTCTACCAGGCGCGCACCGACGACATGATCATCACGGCCGGCTACAACGTGGCCGGTCCCGAGGTGGAAGCGGCCCTGCTGCAGCACCCGGCGGTGGCCGAATGCGGTGTGGTCGGCAGACCCGACGATGAGCGCGGCATGATCATCCTGGCCTACGTGGTGCTCAAACCAGGCCAGACGGCCGATGACGCACAGGTGAAGGCCCTGCAGGACCACGTCAAGCACAGCCTGGCGCCCTACAAGTATCCGCGCGAAGTGCGCTTCGTGACCGCCCTGCCGCGCACCGAAACCGGCAAACTGCAACGCTTCGCACTGCGCAAGATGGCCCAGGAGGGGACCACGACATGAATTTCCTGCAACCGCCCGGCTGGGCCACCCCCAAGGGCTACGCCAACGGCGTGGCCGCCCGCGGCACCCTCGTCTTCGTCGGCGGCCAGATCGGCTGGAACGGCGACCAGCAGTTCGAAAGCGACGACTTCATCGCCCAGACGAAACAGGCGCTGCAGAACGTGCACGCCGTGATGGCCTGCGCCGGCGCCGGCCCCGAACACATGGTGCGCATGACCTGGTACATCACCGACCGCGACGAGTACAACGCGCGTCTGCGCGAGCTGGGCGGCGTCTACCGGGAGGTGATGGGCAAGCACTTCCCCGCCATGACCTGCGTGGAGGTCAGCCGGCTCGTGGAAACCCGCGCCAAGGTCGAGATCGAGGTGACCGCCGTCGTGCCCGACTGAGCACGTCGGCGGTTGGCGCCGTCAGGTGCGCACGCGACCGTCGCCGGTCAGCATCGACACCTCGACAAAGCTGGACGCCACGTGGTCGTTCGGGCCGAACGACACGTTGAAGCCGCCCAGCGAGAAATCCGTCAGCGATTCCAGGCCGGCGATCAGGGTGTCCCGGGTGGGCCTGGCGCCAGCGCGTCGAATGCCCTCGCTGAACAGGCGCGCGGCCATGTAACCTTCCATGCTCGAGAAGTTGGCCTGCACCTTGTTGCCGCCCTTGGCGATCGCGTCCAGAAACTCCCGGGTGATCGGCTTCGACGGGCTGTACGGCGACGGAACCACCTGCGAGACCACGACACCGGCGCCGTCCTTGCCCAGCTCATCGGCCAGTGCCTGCGTGCCGACGAAGGACACGTTGTAGAAGGTGCCGCCATAGCCCGCCTTTCGCGCCTCGCGGATGAAAGCGGCACAGGACTTGTAGGCACTGATCTGCACCACGGCATTGGGCTTGGCGGCCACGATGGCGGCCACCGCAGCGGCCACATCGACGGAATTGCGCTCCACGGTACCGGTCGCCACCGGTTTGAGATTGCGTGACCCCAGCGCCAGGGTCACGCCATCCAGCCCGGCCTTGCCATAGGCGTCGTTCTGGTGAAAGACCGCCACCTTGTTCATCCCCAGGTTGGTCAGCTGACGGACGATGACCTCGGTCTCGTCGTTGTAGGACGCACGCAGGTGGAAGGCCAGGCGGTTGAAGGGCTCACGCAGGCCCATGGCCCCGGTGAAGGGGGCAAAAAACGGGACCCTTGCCTTGGTGGCCAGCGGCAAGGCCGCCAGGCTGGTCGGCGTGCCGATATAGCCGAACAAGGCAAACACGTCGTCCTTGATCAGCTTGCTGGTGTTCTCGGCGCAGCGGTCGGGTTCATAGCCATCGTCCAGCTGCGCAATGGTCACGCGCTGACCGTTGACACCACCCTGGGCATTGATCGCGTCGAAATGCAGCTTGGCACCGGCATTGAACTGGATACCCAGCTGGGCAGCCGCCCCACTGAAAGCCGCTGACTGACCCAGCACGATGCGGTTGTCGGACTGGGCACGAAGCACGGGCACGGCCGTCATCGCGGCACCGGCCACCAGACCATGGAAAGCGCGCCTGGTGAGCGCGGCGGAAGGAACTCGTGGGTTGGAATTCATTGGCATGCGAGAAGGATGAGCGTGTGCAACAGGTCGACTGCCCGCTGTCCGGGCGGGACACCTCTCGCATACTACTGTCTAATGGACTTCCTTGTCTGACATCGAAACACCCAATCTGGCCATTGGTCGGAACATTGTCACTGTCCTGCCACTTCCCTGACCACGCTTCTGCCCCCCATGATCCAAGTCCGCCCCCTTCCTGCCTGGCGCCACCTGGCGCCGACCCTGACCTGCTTGCTGCTGGCGCTCACGGCCAGCCACACCAGGGCCGACGAGGTGGGCTGCGTGACCACCGCCTGGCGCTTCTGGGGTGCCAACCACAAGGTGTGCGTGGACGCCTTTCGCGACCCTCAGGTCGATGGGGTGATCTGCCACGTCAGCCAGGCCAGAACCGGGGGCGTGAGCGGCAGCCTGGGCATGGCCGAGGACCCGAGCCACTTTTCGCTCTCGTGCCGGCAGACGGGTCCCATCACGATCCCGGCCAAACTCCCGAAGAACGAAGTGGTGTTCAGCGAAGACACCTCCCTGCTGTTCAAGGAGACCCGCGTGGTCCGCCTCTGGGACGAACCGCGACAGACCCTGGTCTACCTGGCGGTCAGCCGCAAGATCATCGAAGGCGCCCCCGCCCACAGCCTGTCCACCGTGCCGGTCATGCCCTGGCGCTGACCGGTCTCTTTCGCCACGCCCAACATGCCACGCATCCAGTTTTCCCTGCCCGACCGGTTCGCCTTCGCCACCGACATCCCCATTTACATCAGCCATGTCAACCAGGGCGGGCATCTGGACAATGCGCAACTGCTGACCCTGGTCTCGGAAGCGCGGGTCCGGTTCTTCAAATCCCTGGGTTACCGGGAGTCCGATGTGGCAGGACACCCCATCGTGGTCGGGGACATGGTGGCCCAGTACAAGTCCGAGGGCTTTCATGGCGAAACGATGCGGGTGCGCATGCTCCCGCAGGACTTCAACCGTTACGGTTTCGATCTGGTGTACCGAATGGATCGCGCCGACACCGGTCGCGAGGTGGCAAGGGGCAAGATCGGCATCGTGTTCATCGACCGGGAGACCCGGCGGGTGGCCGTGGTGCCCGAGGCCTTCACCCAGCGGCTGGCCGAACTGAAGGCCCACGGCACCTGGCGACTGCGACCGGTGCAGCCGGGTGACATGGGCTGGGTGGTCTCCCGGCAGACCGTGCTGTACACACAGGAGTACGGCTGGAACGGCGAGTTCGAAGCCCTGGCGGCCGACATTGCCTCGCGCTTCATCCGCGAATTTGACCCTGCGCGCGAGCGGGGCTGGATTGCCGAAATGGACGGGCAGATCGTCGGATCGGTCTTTCTGGTCAAGACGGACACCCCGGGGACGGCCAAGCTGCGCATGCTCTACGTGGAAGCGGCCGCGCGGGGACATGGCATCGGCAGCCGGCTTGTCGACGAATGCCTGGCGTTTGCCAGGCAAGCAGGCTACCAGCGCATCACGCTGTGGACCAACAGCGTGCTGGCCGACGCTCGTCGTCTCTACGAGAGAGCAGGATTTCAACTGATCGAGGAAGAACCCCACCACAGCTTTGGTCACGACCTGATCGGGCAGGTCTGGGCCAGGGACTGCTGAGCACGACAGCAACCTGGAGGGCGCGATGATCCCGTCGGCTCAGACCACCATCGGCGTCGTAGCCCCATCCATGCTCAGCACGGCGCCGGTGATGTAACTTGCCCTGGCGGATGCCAGGAACAAGACGGCATCGGCAATCTCCGTCGGCTGCGCAAACCGCCCCAAAGGAATGTCCTTCGTCGCCTGCTCGATCGCCTGCTCGACCGTGATGGCTTGCGACTGGG
Source organism: Hydrogenophaga sp. (assembly GCA_021166755.1). Taxonomy (GTDB): domain Bacteria; phylum Pseudomonadota; class Gammaproteobacteria; order Burkholderiales; family Burkholderiaceae_C; genus Hydrogenophaga; species Hydrogenophaga bisanensis. The sequence goes on from JAJPEW010000196.1 coordinate 19,819, forward strand.
CCAAAGCCTCCATCCGCCCCTTGAGCCGATCCGTGAAGGTTGGACCGGGATTGACCGCGTTGACGCGAACCCCCTTGGGACCGTAAGCAGCGGCCAATCCGGCGCTGGCCAGCATCAGGGCAGCGTTCGCGGCACCACCAGGCAGGTGCACCGGGCTGGCCACCTTGCCACCCACACCCACCACATTGACGATAGACCCGCGGCCGATACTGCCCATGCGCTTGACCACCAGATCCATCATGTGGATGTAGGTGAAGAATTTGGCCTCCATGGCGGCGTGCCAAGCCTCTGCGGTGAGGGATTCATGAGGGGTCCTCTGGGCGGCTCCCGCCGAGTTCACCAGAACATCCACCGCCCCGAAGTGACTTTCTGCGGCATCCAGTGCCTTCAGCGCCGCCTCGGAACTGCGCAGATCTGCGCTGCAGTGAAACACACGCCCTGCCGGCGATGGGGTGACGCGCATGAGCTCCTGTGTGGCGTGGATCAGATGGTCTTCGCTGCGCGAGACCAGACTGACGCGGGCGCCCTCCTGGAGAAACGCGCGAGCGCAGGCCAGCCCGATCCCCCGGCTTGCGCCGGTGATCAGCACATGCTTGTCACTGAGTTCCAGATCCATGTCACGACCTCAAGCACACCACCCCCTGGCGGTCATTGCACAGTGATGCCTGCAGCCTTGACCACCGCTCCGTAGCGCTCCAGGTCGGCTTTCATTTCAGCGCCATACTGTGCCGGCGTGCCCGGCGTCGCTTCGATGCCCATCACTCGCAGTTTCTCCTTGACCTCAGGGTCGTTAAGCGCCGCATTGAGTTCGGTGTTGAGCTTGCGGATGATCGGCTCTGGCGTGCCGACCGGCGCAAGCAATCCCACCCAGGAGTTCACCACGAAATCCGGGACACCACTCTCGGCGAACGTGGGAACGTCGGGCAGCGAACTGGCTCGCTGAGCGCTGGACACCGCAATGGCTTTGAGCTTGCCCGCCTTGATCTGACTGTGCGCACCCGCCACCGCGGTGTAGACCAGAGGGATCGAACCACCCAGCACATCCGCCATGGCCTGGCCACCGCCTTTGTAGGGCACGTGTGTGAGTTTGGCCCCTGTCCTGGTCTTCAGAAGCTCACCAGCGATGTGCGGAGTGCCACCCGTTCCGGAGGTGCCGAACATCAACCCACCCTGCGTGGACTTTGACAGCGCAATCACCTCCTGCAGCGAATTGGCTGGCGTGTTGGGGTTGGCCACCAGGATCAGAATCGCATCACCGATCTTGCCGACGGGCGCAAAGTCCTTGAGCGTGTCAAACGGCAGCTTGGGGAACACATGCGGATTGATCACCATGGTCCCATCAAAGGCCAGCACCAGGGTGTATCCGTCGGCTGGCGCTGACTTTGCCATCGCCGTGCCAATGTTGCCGGATGCCCCAGGTTTGTTGTCGACGATCACCTGCTGGCCCAGGCGCTTGCTCAAGCTGTCGGCAATCAGGCGACCGCTGGTATCGGTCACGCCACCAGGGGTGAACGGAACGATCAGCCGGATTGGTTTGTTCGGCCAGGCCTCCTGGGCTGAGGCGATGCCTGCACCGAGCAATGAAGCTCCCAGTGCCACTGTCGCCGCCATGGCGCCGAGCAGGCGCCGACGGCCGGATCCGTGATTCAGTTTCTCTGCTTTGATCTTGAATTGCATTTTTTGTCTCCTGGGGTTGGTATCAGCGTCAAGAATGGATCGTCTTCAGGGGGTCTCGGCGTACTTGCGCTCGAAGGCCCAGATATCTTCAAAGCCCATTAGCCGGGTCAGTTCGGAGAAGGCCAGAAGCTCGCCAGAGGTGCCCACGGTGGAGCCGGTCTTTGCCACATGTTCGTAGAGCAGCTTCATCGCATGCGTGGCAGCCAGCAGCGCCGAGACAGGAAAAATCGCCAGCTTGTAGCCCAGGTCCTGCAGGGCCTGTTTGGATAGCACCGGGGTTCGTCCACCCTCGACCATGTTGGCCAGCAGGGGCTTGTCGATGCTCGCGCAGATGCGTCGCATCTCATCCTCGCTTTCAGGCGATTCGACAAACAGGACATCGGCTCCGGCCTTGGCATAGGCTTCGGCACGGCGAAGGGCCTCGTCCAGTCCCAGCGTGGTGCGGGCATCGGTGCGCGCGATGATCAGGAAATCCTGCGAGCGCCTGCTGTCGACCGCGACCTTGATCTTGCGGACCATTTCTTCCATGGGAATTACCCGACGGCCCGGTGTGTGTCCACACTTCTTGGGGTACTCCTGATCTTCCAGCTGGATGGCTGAAGCACCCGCCTGCTCATAGCCCTCCACCGTGTGGCGCACGTTCAAAAGCCCTCCGTAACCCGTGTCGCCGTCGGCAATGAGAGGTGTTCTGGCCATGCCGGCCATGGCCTTGACCCGACCGACCATGTCCGAGTAGGTCGCCAGTCCCGCATCGGGCAAGCCCATGTGGGACGCCACCGTCCCAAAGCCCGTCATGTACAGGGCGTCAAAGCCAAAGGTGTCTGCCAGGCGCAAGGAGACCATGTCATGCACACCTGGCGCCACCACCAGGCCCGGCTGCTTGAGACGTTCACTGAGTTTGATCGGATGACCGGCGGCCGGTGCGGTATTGCCTTGATTCATGGGGGCACGGGTTTGTTGGTTGGATGCAGATCCACTTCGCACACTTCGTGCCAGATCCTCCCTCTAGAAAACCCTTTCAAAATCAATGCTGTTCCCAGCTTTCGCTCACCAAGAATATGGTTTCATGAAACATGAAACAATGAATTTGTTTCATTTCAGGTTTCATGCATCACGGGAGGTGAGCCATGGGCACCAAGCCACGCATCTGCTTCCTGGCCTACCGCCAGATTCGGCAAAAGGCCTTGCCGATCCTGTCCGAGTACGAGGCGCACGCCGAGATCGAGGTGGTGGAGGCCAGTTTCGATGAAGCGGTCAAGTTGGCCCGTCACCGGGTGGACCATGACCAGGTGGATGTGTTTGTCAGTGCGGGCTCCAACGCCAGCCTGTTGCGCAGCAGCATCGAGGCGCCTGTGGCCACCATCGTGCTCAGCGGCTTTGACATCCTGCAGTCCGTCATGGAGGCCAGGGGATCCACAGACCAGGTAGGGGTCGTCACCTACGGACACACCCTGCCCGAGCTCGACGCCGTGAGACATCTGTTGAACATCCAGATTCAGCAGTACGCCTATCAAACGCCCGCAGAAGTCAGGGAATGCGTGCGACGCCTGCGTGAGCAGGGCATTGGCGTCGTCGTGGGTTCGAGCCTGGTGGTGGACACCGCAGAGAAAGCCGGGCTCCAGGGGCTTCTGGCGTATTCCAGCGCCAGCATCCGCAAGGGGTTCGATGACGCTCTGGAGTTGGCCCGCGTCTCTCGCCTGGAGGCCGGTCGGTACGAACAATTGAACTCGGTACTGAGCCACTTGCAGGACCCTGTCCTCGCCGTCGACCTCGATGAAGCGATCATTGCCATCAACCCGGCCATGCGGGAGCTGATGGGCGCGACAAGCGCCAGGCCGATCATGGGCCAACCGTTGACATCGCTGACAACCGAGGTGTCGATGCGGACTGTGCTCGAGACGGCCGAAGCTGACCATGGCTCGGTCATGCGTGTGCGCGGCCGTGAGTGTGGGGTGAACCGCACGCCCATCCTCGAGCAGGGTCTGATGACCGGTGCCTCACTGACCCTCTACGACGCCGCCCGGATTCAT
>JAJPEW010000224.1 GCA_021166755.1 Hydrogenophaga sp.
CGCTGAGGTTGCTGTCGCTGCGCAGCAGGCGATCGAGCTTGGTGGTGTATTCGTACAGCCAGGCCTTGTACTCGGAGGCATCGACATGCGGTCCGTGGAGGTACAGCAGCTCCCGCTCGCGCTCATTGCGGACCACTTCTCCGCTGCGCAACAGCAATTGGCCGCGCCCGTCCCGGATCGTCACCGGCACAGGGGTGTCGATCTCGATCTGGTCATGGGGCAGGGGAACAAGCATCGGAGAACCTCGACCGCCTGGAAGGCGGTGGGGGGATTCTAGGTGTATTTGATTACATATCGACACACTTGAAACCCCAAATCGTGAGGAATCACCGTTCCTTCATGACGGATGCCGGAACAGCAAGGGCACGATGATGCTCAGAGGTGTGAGTGCACATTCCGTTTCCTGGTTGTTGTCTTTCTGGAGGGATATTTCATGAACTTGCTGCGTTTGTCGGTGCCCGTGGTGGCATCCGTTGCCCTGGTGGTGGGACTGGCTGGCTGCGGTGCCGTGGGAGGGCCCAACGAGACCTCGGGCACCATCATCGGTGGGGTTCTGGGGGGTGCTGTCGGTTCTCAGGTCGGTGGCGGCCGGGGGCGGACGGTGGCCACCATCATTGGCACCATGATCGGTGCGAACATCGGTGCCAATGTGGGCCGTTCCATGGATGGGAATGACCGCATGCGCACCGCACAGATCCTGGAGTCGTCCCGCACCGGTCAGTCCAGCGGCTGGGTGAACCCCGACACGCGCAACGAATATGTCGTGACGCCGACCCGCACCTACGAGAGTGCCGGCGCACCGTGTCGCGAGTACACCATGCGTGCCGTGGTGGGTGGTCAGCCTGACACCGTCTACGGCACCGCGTGCCGGCAGCCGGATGGCAGCTGGCGCGTGGTCAATTGAGGCAATAGCGACGCATGAAGGCCCGGTCGATGCGGTCCTTCCAGCGCCAGGCCCAGGCCCCCTCTGCGTGAAAGGGTCCCCAGCTGGCGATCGCGTGCCCTGACCCGCAAGAGAGCAGATTCAGGGTTCTTGACGGCGGATGATGGGGCTTCAGGGGTGCCCCGGCATGCCAGGCCATCAGGTTGGTGGCCAGCGCGGGGCCAGCCCTGACCGCATAGACCCCGCTCTTGGGATGAGGCCTATCTGCGCGGGTGGCGACATCACCCGCCGCAAAGACGTTGTCATGGCTGGTGCTTTGCTGGAACGCGTTCACCAGAATGTGTCCCTGGGGTGAGAGATTCAGACCGCTGTTGAGCAGCCACGCAGGTGCATGGGTGCCGATGGCCAGGATGGGCACATCGCACGGAAGGACGCCGCCCCCGGCCAGTCGCACCAGTCCCGCGTCCATACCGATACAGGTGTCCTGTACCACCGCAATGCCGTGCGCCTTCAGTTGCCGGGAGATTCGCCGGCGAACCCCAGCGGGATAGCTGCTGCCGGGTTCTGCGCCGCCAGTCACCAGCGTGAACCGGCTCCCGGCCACGCCATCCCTGAGCAGTCGTTGCCGGGCGGCCATCAGCACCTCCAGACCCGCAGCGCCACCGCCGACCACCACCACCTGCAGGGGCCGACGGCGGGCAAGCGCCAGCACCTGCGGCCAGAGATGCACGAACCGGTCGATCGGCCGCAGCATGAGGGCATGCTCTGCGGCCCCCGGCATCACCTGCTCCAGGCGCAGGCGGTCGACAACCGCGCCGGTGTCGATGGACAGGAGGTCGTAGTCCAAGGACACCGCGTCGGCTGGAGCTTCTGCGCGGACGGACACGTCCACCAGCCGTTCTGCGGCCCGCAGCCCGGTGCAATGGCCTGCCACCCATTGCACCCCGGCGGCGCGCATCAGCGGCGTCAGCGCGATCCGGCACTCATGCCCGGCATAACAACCCGCCACGAAGCCCGGCACCATGCCACTGTAGGTCTGGTGGTCCTGCGGGGTGACGAGGGTGACCTCCAGGTCGCGGGGACGTTGCCGGGCCAGACTCGACAGCACATGCACATGGGCGTGACCGGCGCCCAGCAGAATGAGCTTTTTCACGCCAGTCTTGTGGTTGGCCATGACAGGGTCAGCGCTGCCATTGAACATCGGCCACCCAGCCCGCGCTGCGTCCACCGGTGTTGTCACTGTCGGCCCCGATCAGCACGGTGCGGACCTTGGGCAGCTTTTCTGGCGATGTTCGGGCTGCATCGGGCAGTTCGTCGGCAAACAGGCGGGCAAAGTCGGCAGCGACATCGCGGTTTTCGATGATCCATCGGGTCAGTGGTGCATCGCGCCCCTGCAGCACGATGTAGCGCACCCGGCGCGTATAGGGGTTGCTGCCCTCGCGCGAGACAGGGCCAGCGCTGTCCCACACATAGCAAAGCGTGGCGGCGGGCAGGGCCTCGGCGCTGACTGCTCGCGCCACGCGCAGCACCGTGCGCTCCCAGAACGGTATGCGATCGATCGTGTGGTCAAACATGACGCAGACTTTGAGTGCCGCGTCGTCCCCTTCCTTGGTGGACAGATCGGGTGTGCGGCGGCCTCCGGCGAGTGGCTGGTCCAGCCGCCAGCGCCACTGCAGCCGGCCCGGCATCCCCGGCAACTGGTCGTGAACCAGCGTGCCATAAGAGGCATCGGTCAGCACCTGCACGGCCGGCACACCGTCGGCAGTCCCCGCTTCATACCGGGTGAGGGGCAGGTCGGTGTGGCTCTTGGGAAACCCGACGACCCGCCAACCGGGACCGATCTGCCGATCGGGGCCCACCAGGGGAGGAGGCGAGACAGTCTGATCTGCCCAGACTGAGGCAGACAGGCCCAAGAGACAAGCAGACAGCCAGTTCCCAGGCCATGTTGATGTGGTGCTCATGGGTCAGCCTCGTCTCCAGTCGTGAAACTTCTGCACCCAGGCCAGCAGGCGCTGCGGGGCATGGGCTCGCTTCCATTCACCGGCGGCGTATTTGTTCGCTTCCGCCAGCGTGGGGTAGGTGTGGATGGTGCCGAGGATCTTGTTGAGGCCCAGGCCGTGTTTCATGGCCAGCACGTACTCGGCCAGCAGGTCGCCGGCGTGGGTGCCGACGATGGTCACACCCAGGATGCGGTCCTTGCCTGGCACGGTCAGCACCTTGACGAAGCCGTGCGCCTCGCTGTCGGCAATGGCGCGGTCCAGGTCGTCGATGCCGTATGTCGTGACCTCGTAGGGGATGCCCTTCTCCTTCGCTTCCTGCTCGTTCAGGCCGACGCGGGCCACCTCGGGGTCGATGAAGGTGGCCCAGGGGATGACCGAGTAGTCGGCCTTGAACATTTTGAAGTCGCCGAACAAGGCGTTCACGGCTGCGTACCAGGCCTGGTGGGCCGCCACATGGGTCAACTGGTAGGGACCGGCTACGTCACCGGCAGCGTAAATGTTGGGGTACAAGGTCTGCAGGTACTCGTTGGTCTCGACCGTTCGCTGGGTCGGGATGCCCAGCTCCTCCAGGCCATAGCCGGTCAGGCGGGCGCTGCGGCCCACCGCGCACAGCAGTTGGTCGAACGCAATGCGCTTCTCGGTGCCGCCGTGCTCGACCACCAGCACCTTCTGCCCGTCGACCCGTTCGCAGCGCAGGGCCCTGTGGCCGGTGAGCACGACCACGCCATCGGCTTCGAGCGAGGCCTTGGCCAGGGCCGACACCTCCTCGTCTTCGCGGATCATGATGCGCGGTGCCATTTCCACCTGCGTCACCTGCGAGCCCAGGCGTGCGAAGCTCTGTGCCAGCTCCGACCCGATGGGGCCGCCACCCAGCACCACCAGACGCCGCGGCACTTCGTCCAGTTTGGCAAACTCGTCCCACAGCGTGTCGCTGGTGACGTAGCCCACGTCGTCCAGGCCCGGCAGGGGTGGCACGAAGGGGCGGGCACCGGCGGCGATCACGATGCTGCGCGCGGTCAAGCGCTGGGTGCCACCTCCGTTCAGCGCGATCTCGACCGTCCATGGGTTGACCAGCTTCGCATAGCCCTGCAGCACCTCCACGCCCAGGCCGTTGTAGCGCTCGATGCTGTCGTGCGGTTCGATGGCCCGGATCACGTCGTGGATGCGCTGCATCACCGCCTTGAAGTTGAAGGTGGGGGCGGTGTCGTTCAATCCGTATTTCGCACCGTGGCGCATCTGGTGCGCCAGCTTGGCGCTCTTGATCAGGGCCTTGCTGGGCACGCAGCCGTAGTTCAGGCAGTCCCCCCCCATCTTGTGGGCTTCGACCAGCGTGACTTTGGCCTTGACGGCGGCGGCGATGTAGGCGGTGACCAGGCCGCCGGCACCAGCACCGATGACGACCAGGTTGCGGTCGAAGGTGCGGGGGCGGACGCCGCGCCAGCGGGCGTAGACCTTGCGCTTCTGCACCGCCTCGACGATGCGCCGTGCGATCAGCGGGAAGATGCCCAGCAGCACGAAGGAGCCCAGCAGGGCAGGGCTCAGGATGCCCTGCAGCGAGTCCAGCCTGGCCAGCTGGGTGCCGGCATTCACGTACACCAGCGTGCCGGCCAGCATGCCGATCTGGCTCACCCAGTAGAAGGTGAAGGCCTTCATGCGGGTCAGGCCCATCAGCAGGTTGATCAGGAAGAAGGGCACGACCGGGATCAGTCGCAGGGTGAACAGGTAGAAGGCGCCGTCCTTCTCGACGCCGCGGTTGATCTCGGCCAGGCGCTGTCCGAAACGACTTTCGACCGTGCTGCGCAGGATGAAGCGCGAGACCAGAAAGGCCAGGGTGGCACCGATGGTGCTGGCAAACGAGACGATGACCGTGCCCCAGAGCAGGCCGAAGATGGCGCCGCCGGCCAGGGTGATGATGGCCGCTCCGGGCAGGGAGAGCGCGGTCGCCGTCACATAGATGGCGAAGTAGGCGGCCGCCACCTGCCAGGGATGCTGCGCGTACAGGTCGGCAAAGGCCGCCTGGCTCAGTTTGAGGTAGTCCAGGCTCAGGAATCGGCCGAGGTCAAAGGCAAAAAAGGCGCCGATGCCCGCGACCAGCACGACCAGCAGAAAGATTTTCCGGGTACTCACGACGTATCCTTGTGTGATTGTCTTGGTGCTGTTGAGTCGCTGTGCATCGCCCATTCTTACACCCCTTGCCCGTTGCCCTGCGTGCAGCCCTTGAGCAAGCCGGTCATCCGCTGGCCGCCGTGCGTTTGACGTCGCTGCCTGACAAGGGGCTGGCCCATGACCATGTCCGGCTGGAGGGCACGGGGCTGCTGGCCCGCGTGCCCAAACAAAGCCAGATGGGGCTGACGGCGCCGGACAACCTGGCCTATCAGCAGACCTGTTTTGCGCGTGCCGCCGCGGGAGGAGCCACCCCGCAGCTGCACGGTGTGCTCCCTCCTTCGCATGACTTGCCGCGGGGAGCCCTGCTGGTCGAAGAGATCGTGGGCCGGCCGGCCCGGCTGCCGGCGGACTTGACGGCGCTGGCGCAATCGCTGGCGGCCCTGCACGGCCTGCCACTGCCCCCGGCCGCTGCCAGGCCGCCCCTGCGGGCCGACGCCGACCCCTTGCAGGCGCTTCTTGATGAAGTGCGCGAGCAGGCTGGGTGGTGGCCGCAGGCGGGGGTTCATGAGGAGGTGACGCGCTGCCTCGAAGCCGAGCTGGCCGTCCTGGCGGCACTGTGTGCCCAGCCTGAGCGGCCCGAGGTGACCCTGGTGGCCTTCGACGCGCATCCGGGCAACTTCATCGTAAGACCGGACGGCCTTGCGGTTCTGGTCGACCTGGAGAAATGCCGCTACAGCTACCCTGGCCTGGACCTGGCGCACGCCACGCTTTACACCTCCACCACCTGGGACATCGAAAGCCGTTGTGAACTGCAGGCCGACGAAGTGGCAGGCTTCTACCGGCAGTGGGCGATGGGCATGGAACCATCCGCCGCGCGGGCCGCTTCATCATGGCATCTGCCACTGCGTGCTGCCATGTGGCTCTGGTCCCTGACCTGGTGCGCCAAGTGGCGGGTGCTGTCCCGCCAGGCTGTGCGTGACGGCGCTGATGGAGAGGACTGGTCGGCCCAGCGCAGCGAGGACCGGCTGGTCAGTCATGTGCGAGAGCGCGTTGACCACTATCTTGACCCGGATGTGGTGAGCAAGATACGCAGGGGGTTTGATGATCTTGGCGAGGCCTTGAGCCTATGAAGCTGGCGATTGTGCTGCCGGTGCTGGACGAGGCCGACCACGTGGTTCCCCGTCTGCAGGCGTTGGCGTCATTGCGCGCCCGGGGCGTGCGGGTCGTGGTGGTTGATGGGGGCAGCTCTGATGACACGGCGGCTCAGGCGGCGCCACTGGCCGATGAGGTGTTGATGGCACCGCGTGGTCGCTCGTCGCAGATGAACGCGGGCGCGTGCGCTGCCGCTTCGGCTGGCGCCGATGTCCTCCTGTTCCTGCACGCCGATACGCGGCTGCCCGAGCAGGCCGATGAACTCATCGGGCTAGCCCTGGCGGCGGGGGCCGACTGGGGACGGTTCGACGTACGCATCGAAGGCGCGCATCCTTTGTTGCCCATGGTGGCGGCGATGATGAACCTGCGCTCACGTCTGACGGGCATCGCCACGGGCGACCAGGCCCTGTTCGTGTGCCGTCGCCTGTTTGAGTCGGTCGGCGGTTTTCCCGAGCAGCCCCTGATGGAAGACGTTGCGCTGAGCGCGCGTCTGCGCCAGGTGTCGACCCCAGCCTGCCTGCGCCCCTGCGTCACCACATCGGGTCGCCGCTGGGACCGGCACGGGCTGTGGCGGACCATTCTCCTGATGTGGCGCTTGCGCATGGCCTATGCGTTGGGCGCGGACCCGCGCACCCTGGCGCTGCGGTATGGCTACCGCCCCCGGTCGGTGGCGGCGCTGGCGATCATGGCCAAAGCGCCGGTGCCGGGACTGGCCAAGACCCGTCTGGCACCGCTGTTGGGCAAGGCCGGCGCGGCCCGTGCGCAGCGCGGCTTCATTTTGCGCACCGTGGCCACGGCACGCGCCGCAGCGCTGGGATCTGTCACGCTCTGGTGCGCACCCGACTCGGGCCACCGCCTGTTTGTGCTCATGCGTCAGCGACTGGACATGCATGTCCGCGATCAGCCGGGTGGGGATCTGGGGCAGCGGATGCTCACCGCGATGCAGATTCATTTCGAAGCGAATCCCGATCTCCCATGGATCGTGATCGGTACCGATGCGCCAGTGCTTACCCCGGGGATGCTTCAGCAGGCTGCCGATGCGCTGGATTCATCCGATGCGGTCGTCGTGCCCGCCGAGGACGGCGGCTATGTGCTGCTGGGCCTGCGCAGGCCCTTGCCGGACGTCTTCCGGGATGTGCCCTGGAGCACAGCTGAGGTCATGCAGGTCACGCGAGAGCGCCTGCGCGAAGGGGGTTGGCGCTGGCAGGAGTTGCCCATGCTCTGGGATGTGGACGAACCAGCCGACTGGCTGCGTTGGTGCGCAGTCGCTAGGGCTGAGTTGGCCGATCAGACTGAGTCGAGCGGACGCCCAGGGCCGCCAGGGCCAGCAGACCGGTGAAGACCCCGGTCCACAAGGGAACGCCTCGGCTGACCAGTGCCGCCGTTGCCGCAGTCAGCAGGTCCACGCCCTGTCGTTCCAGCAGCCACAGCATGGCCGCTTCCGTCACGCCCAGCCCCCCCGGGATGAACGAGGCAGCGCCCGCCAGCAGGGCCAGCGCATAGCTGCCCAGGCCGGAAAGCACCGGGACCGGATGTTCCAGATGACTCAGCACGACCAGCAGGGCAGAGGCTTGCACCGACCAGGCCAGGCTGCCCAGCAGGCACCCTACGAACAGGGGGCGTCCCGAGAGCAGGCGCTGAAGTGCACGGGCACCCTCGTCGGCCGTCTGGCCCAGCTTGCCCGTTCCCATGCGGGCCGCAATCGCTGGCAGCAGTCGGGAACGTGCCACCAGGAAGGCCGGCAGCACGAAGCCCCACGCACTGAGAACCCAGATCGGGTGAGACGCGACTAGGGGCAAGGCCAGGCACGCCAGCAGCCCCACCACCAGCAGGTCGACCAAACGTTCAGCCACGAAAGCGGCCAGGCTGTGACCGTACGGCACCCCCAGGGGGGCCAGGTAGGCCGTGCGGATCGTCTCTCCCACCTTGCCAGGCGTCATGGCCAGACCGAAGCCAGCCATGTAGATGGGCAACTGTTGGGCCACAGGGATACGGTGACCAAGCACCCGAAGGAGGACTTGCCAGCGCAGCAGACGCAGCGCGTAGCTGAGCACCCCCAGGAGAAACACCATCAGCCAGGTGGAGCCCGGCAGGTCGCTCAGGCGATCGGACAGTTGAACCAGGTCCTCCGGGCGCCGCAGGAACAGCCAGACCAGCACCGCCAGCAGCAGCAAGAAGGAGAGTGTGCGGAGCAGGACGCGTGCGCTCATGACCCGGCGCAGCATATCAGGGGCTCAAGCGCCTTCCGCGATGGGGTGAAATCAGCGACATGTACCGATGTGGTGCAAGAAAAGTCAGAAAAAACTCTATTGAATGCAGTATTTTGCGGATTGACTGGGTTGAAAGCGAGGATTACGAATGCAAATTGCCTGTGATCTCCGACACACTACCTGCCACCGCATGCAGTCTGCATGTCCATGCACCAGGAGACAACATTGCAAGCCTTCGACGCCAACGCTGCCCAATCCGCTTTCGCTGCGCACCCCGATTGGACCTTGAACCTGGAGAAGGGCTGCGCACGCCGCCTGTTCCAGTTTGAAGACTTCGCTCAGGCCTTCGGTTTCATGGCGCAGATGGCGGTGGTGTCCGAAGCGATGAACCACCACCCGGAGTGGTTCAACGTCTACAACCGGGTCGACATCACCCTGACCACCCACGACGCCGGTGGACTGTCGCCGCGCGACAAGGATTGGGCCGAGCGGGCCGACAAGGTGTACGCTGCCATGCGCACGGGAGCCTGAACATGGAGGCACTGACGGACAAGGCCCTGCACGGATTGGCAGCCGGCGAAGCCGCGCGACCCGAGAACCCTGACTGGACCATCGACCAGGGCTGGGACCGCTACACCGAGGCCGAGCATGCGACCTGGAAAACACTGTTCGAGCGTCAGACACGGCTGTTGCCGGGACGTGCCTGTGACGAGTTTGTCCAGGGCATGCGCGACCTGCCCATCGGTGCCGATCGGATTCCGGACTTTCGTGAACTCTCGGACGTGCTCATGAAACGCACCGGCTGGCAGGTGGTGGCGGTCCCGGGACTGGTGCCGGACGATGTGTTCTTCGAGCACCTGGCGAACCGGCGTTTCCCGTCAGGGAACTTCATTCGCCGGCCGCAAGAGCTGGACTACCTGGAAGAGCCCGATGTGTTCCACGACGTCTTCGGTCACGTGCCGATGCTGATGAATCCCGCGATCGCCGACTTCATTCAGGCCTACGGCCAGGGTGGCCTGAGGGCACAACAGCTTGGCTGTCTGCCCCAACTGGCTCGGGTCTACTGGTACACGGTGGAGTTCGGTTTGCTGCAACAGGGGGATGGGTTGCGACTGTATGGCGCCGGCATCGCCTCGTCCTACACCGAGTCTCAGTTCTGCCTGGAAAGCCCGTCGCCCAACCGCATCCGGTTCGATCTGGAACGGGTGATGCGGACCCATTACCGGATCGACGATTTCCAGGAATCCTACTTTGTGATTCGCGACCTGGACGAGTTGCTCGATTTCACTCGCATCGACTTTGCCCCCCTGTATGGCGCCGCATTGCGCGGACCCGAGTTGCAGCCGGGAGATGTGCTGGCGCAGGACCGCGTATTTCATCGCGGCGATGGCTCCTACCATCGGCAGCAGCGTCAGCGAAATGCCGCGTAGCCCCAGCCGATACGAAGCGCGGTGGTGATCACGCACAAGGCCGCGAACCCGTAGGCAATCTCGGCGAACCACTGGGGCCAGAGACACATGGCCACGAAGGCCGCCAGTGTCTCGGTGGCCTCGGTCAGGCCACCGAGGAAATAGAAGCTCTTGTCCGGGAACGCCAGAGATTGCAACCGGCGTTTCTCGGCCACGATGGCAAACGCCAGGAAGCTGCTGCCGGTGCCGATGAAGCTGGCCAGCAGCACCGCCGCCGCCAGCGCGTTCGCGTCCGGGTCCGCCACCGCGAATGCCAAAGGAATGGACGCGTAGAACACAAAGTCCAGGGTGATGTCCAGAAATCCGCCGCGGTCGGTCGGCTGTGTGGCTCGTGCGACCGCGCCATCCAGCCCGTCCATCAGGCGCGAGGCCAGCAGCAGCGCCAGCCCCACCAGGAACTGTCCGCTGGCAATGGTCACGGCCGCTCCCATGCCCAGCACAAACCCGGTCCAGCTCAGGGCGTCGGCCGTCACGCCCAGACGGCACAGCACCCGGGCAGTCCTCACCATCACGGGCCGAAGGAGAGTTTGCGCCGCCTTATCCAGCATGGCCCAGGTCCACCGTGTACCGAGGGTCCGCGATGTCGGCACGGTCATGGGTGACCAGGATCGCGGGAATGTTCGCCGTCCGGATGTGATCGAAGACGAAGGCCCTGAACTGCGCGCGTAAGGCCATGTCCAGGCGGGAGAAAGGTTCGTCCAGCAGCAGGGCTCGTGGCTGGGCCAGCAGAGCCCGCATCATGGCCACGCGCGCGCGCTGACCACCCGACAGGGTCGATGGGTCGCGATCACCGAACCCGCTCAGGCCTGCTTCGGTCAGAGCCTGTTCCACCGCCAGCCTGCGCTCAGGGTGGGGCCCAGGTGGAACCGCGAACAGCAGGTTGTCGGCCACGGTCAGGTGAGCGAACAGCAGATCGTCCTGGAAGAGCAGGCCAATGCCGCGCCGGGCGGTCGGCAGCCGGGTGACGTCCTGCCCATCCAGCTCGATCCGGCCGTCGAAGGACAGCGCCGACTGGCCCTCCGCCACGCTGGCCAGGGTGCCGGCAATGGCCGAGAGCACCGAACTCTTGCCGCAACCGCTGGGGCCCATCAAGGTGAGCACCTGGCCCGGGTGTACCTCCAACCGAAGATCACGGATGAGGGTCCGGTGGGCACTTCCCAGACGATCGATATGGACGTAAAGACTCATGTAGAGGGCACTGTAAAGCGTCGCGGTCGTCCTACCCAGGCGGCCAGTGCAAAGCCCAGCACCGGCAGTACAAACTGAAGCCAGGCATAGGCACCGGTGAGAGAGCGCTGCGCGCCGGCGGCCAGGGTCACCGCTTCGGTGGTCACGGTGTTCCAGCGGCCGGCACCCACGTAAAGCGTCGGCAGGAACTGGGCGACGCTGACGGCAAAGCCCACGGCCACCGAGGCCGCCAATGCGTGACGCAGCAAGGGCCATTTGATGCGCCACAGGAAATCCCAGCGACTGCGTCCCAGGCTCTCGGCCAGGTGGCGGTATCGAGGATCAAAACCCAGATAGGCTGGTGACAGCGCCAGCAGGACGTAGGGCAGGACCAGGGACGTATGAGCCAGCAGCATTCCCGCCCATTGTCCTTCCCACCTCAGCCACAGCACCAGCCCGTACAGGCCCACCACCCAGAGCACGCCGGGCAAGACCAGTGGCAGGTACAGCAGGGGTCTGAGCGCACTGTCCCAGCGGCGGGGCACCAGCTCCAGCCAGGCGACCGCCCACAGGAGAGACAGCAGGGTGGAACCGATAGCCAGCAGGAGCGTATCGGTCACGGTGGAGGTGCTGGACCAGACGGTGATCCAGGCTTGCAGCGTCCAGACTTCGGGAAGCATGGCTGGAAACGGCCAGACACCGGAGACGCTCCCCACCGCCAGCGCCAGCACGATCGCCCCATAGATCAGAAGAATCGCCCGCCAGGCCCAGACACCGCCGGCACGTCCGGTCCTGTCGTCCGTGAGCCGGGTGGGCACCCGACCGCGTCTGCCGTCCACCGGTCGCCAGGATGCCCACATGAGCGTTCGCCATCCGAGTCCTGTGACCAGCACCAGCAGCGCCAGCAGTCCCCCCGCCGCCGCACCCTGGGCGTTCGCGGCGAGGTCGGCGTCCTGCAGCCACTGCCAGGCCAGCACGGCCAGCGTCGGCGGGCTGGCCGGTCCGATGACCAGGGCCATGTCCACCACGGTCAGTCCGTACGCCAGCACGGCCATCAGGGGCCACCAAAGGCGGGGAGCCAGTTGCGGCCAGACCACGAGCCACCAGGCGCGATCCGGTGCATACCCCAGTGTCTCTGCCAGACTGAACTCGGCCTGCCAACGCCGGCGGACATCGTCCCGATGCAACTGGGTGGCAGCGGTCCAGAGCAAAAACGGCACCTCCTTGAGCACCAGTGCGGCGATCAGACCCAGTCCCCAGGGGTCTTGTGTGGTGGGCCAGGGCGGCGGAAACTCGAATCCGGTGAGCCAGGGTGATATCGCTCGCAGCACCCAGCCGCTGGGCGCCACCAGGAATAACAGGCCAATGGCCAGCGCCGCATGGGGTGTCGCCAGCATGGCCGGCAGCACACGGGTCATGCCAGCCAGCCGATGCCGAATGAACCCCTGGGCCAGCAGCCAGCCGCTGATCCACCAGGCCAGGGTCGTCGACGCCAGCCCGGTCCACAGGGTCAGGGCCATGGCCGACACGGTTTGCGGCGCCGTCCACAGGGCCCACCAAGCGGTTGGATTGTTCAGCGACTCCAGGGCCAGCCAGGCCACCGACAGCAGCGGCAGCAAGACCACGGCCAGCAGCAGGGACGCGACCCAGCCCGGGTGTGGGCTCATCACCGACCGTAGCGCCGGACCCATTCCTTTTCCACCGGATCCACCCAGGTGGCGTGCGGCTCGGGCAGCGTGGGCGCCGGCGTGGCGACCTGACCCGGCAGTGCCTGGACCGGAAACTCGGCCCGCTCTTGCGGACTGAGGCGGGTCAGATCCAGTACCGTCGGGTCGCCCCAGACCGTGATGTCCGCCTTTCGGGCCTGGGCCCGGGCTGAGAGCAGAAAGTTGGCCACGACCTGGGCGCCTTCGGGGGAACGCGCGTTATAAGGAATGGCGACAAAGTGCGTGTTGCCGATGGTGCCACGGGCAAACTGCCAGCTCTTGACCGAGGCCGGCAGCCGCCTGGCGGCGATTTCATTGGCCGCCTCGTTGGGGTTGAACGTCATGCCCAGCAGCAGTTCCCCATCGGCCACCATTTGCCGGATGGCCGCCGGGCTCTGCGGGAACTGACGGCCACTGCGCCACAGGTGGGGGTGCAGTTCGTCCAGAAAGCGCCACAGGGGGGCGGTTACCCGCTCCAGTTCGGCCGGCACGGGCGGCTTCGTCAGTACCGACGGGTCAGCCACCGTGTCGATCAGGGCCTGCTTGACGAAGGTGGTGCCGGTGAAGTCCGGCAGGCGCGGGTAGGTGATGCGACCAGGCTGTCGCTTGGCCAGTGCCAGCAGTTCCTTCATGCTTTGCGGCGGGGCAGGCAACCGTTGACTGTCAGCGAAGAAGGTGAACTGGGCCATGCCCCAGGGCGACTCCTGGCCGTCGGTCGGCACAGAAAAGTCGTTGCGCGTGGTCGGCTTGCCCACCGTGTCCACCTTCGCAAAGTTGGGCAATTGCTCGGCCCAAGGCGCCAGCAGCAGGCCATCGGCCTTCATCGCCGCGAAGTTCTCGCCGTTGATCCACACCAGGTCGACCGTGCCTTCGCGGGCCTGGCGGCCGGCGTTCTTCTCGGACCGTACCCGCTTGACCACATCGGCGGTATCGGTGATCTTGACGTGTTCGAGCTTGACGCCGAAGGCGGTCTGAACTTCCGATGCCACCCACTGGAGATAGGCGTTGGTGCGGTCACTGCCGGCCCAGGCGTTGAAGTACACGGTCTGACCGCGGGCGGCGGCCAAGGTGTCGGCCCAGGGCCGCGACTGGGCAAACACGGTCAGGGGCCAACTCAGAACGGAGGCAGAGGCGGCCATCCAGGTCAGAGCCTGCCGGCGGTGGATGCTTGAGAGTTCGGTCATTTTTCCTGATGTGAAAGGCGGGTGGACTCCGAGGCCCGGCCCATGGGAGAACGATTCATCTTATCCATGCCAGCGCGCGGCTGGCTTTCGTGGGTCGCACGAAGCGATCGGTTCTTACACAGCGGTGGGTGCGCGGGCAGCAGGCGCGCGCCTATGATCTGCGCCAGACATCCTGTTCTTCCCGATCCAGCCGCCTTGATGACCAACCCGATCCCCGATTTCGAACACCAGGTGGCCGAGCAAAGGCCCTACCTGCTCAAGTTCGCCCGCCTGCAGTTGCGCAACGAGACGTGGGCGGAGGACGCGGTGTCCGATGCCTTGCTCGCTGCACTGGCCCGGCCTCAGGCTTTCCAGGCCCGTTCACAGCTCAGGACCTGGCTGGTGGGCATTCTCAAGCACAAGGTGATCGACATCCTGCGTCAGCACAAGCGCGAGGTGATCTTGAGCGCGAATGACGACGATGCCGACCCTCTGGACGATTTCGCCTTCCATCGGGACGGGCATTTCATTGAACCGCCGGCCGACTGGGGCCATCCTGACCAGGAACTCAGCCAGCGCCAGTTAATGGCTGTGCTCGATGCCTGCACCGACAAGCTTCCCCCCGTGCAGGGACGCCTGTTCCTGATGCGCGAATGGCTGGAGCTGTCGAGCGAGGACATCTGTAAGGAACTCAACCTGACCCCGACCAACTTGTATGTCCAGCTGCATCGCGCCCGCCTGCGCCTGCGCGAGTGTCTGGAACTGCACTGGTTTGCCCGAACATGACGCCCATTGTCCGCTCGTTGATGAGTCAGCTCCCCCTCATGCGTTCCTGCAAGGAGGTGACGGCGCTGCTGATTGCCCGCGAAGACCGCGTCCTGCCCTTGACCGAGCGCGTGGGCTTGCGCATGCACATGGTCCTCTGCAGGGCCTGCCCGCGCTTCGAGCGCCAGGTGCTGACCATGCGCAACGCAATGAAGCAGTGGCGCAATTACACCGGTGACGACTAGGCGGGCAGGGTGATGCGGTTCAGCTCAACAGGGCTTGCGAGAATTCCCTGGCGTTGAAGGTTTCCAGATCTTCCAGCTTCTCGCCCACACCAATGAAGTAGACCGGTACCGGCCGTTCCATGGCAATGGCGCACAGCACGCCACCCTTGGCCGTGCCGTCCAGCTTGGTGATGACCAGACCGGTCAGCGACAGGGCGTCGTCAAAGGCCTTCACCTGGGTCAGGGCGTTCTGGCCGGTGTTTCCGTCGATCACCAGCAGCACCTCGTGCGGTGCCGTTGGGTCGGCCTTCTGCACCACCCGCTTGATTTTCCTGAGCTCTTCCATCAGGTGCAGCTGTGTCGGAAGGCGTCCGGCGGTGTCCACCAGCACCACATCCTTGCCC
>JAJPEW010000261.1 GCA_021166755.1 Hydrogenophaga sp.
GCAACTTCCGCCATCGCCCGCGGCGGCCATGGACATGGTGATCAACGGCTTGCGCGACTGGCCCACCGATCGGATGGTGGTGATGGGCTCCTCGCTGGGCGGCTTCTATGCCCGCTGGCTGTCGCTTCGCCTGGGCTGCGCGGCTGTTCTGCTCAACCCCGCCGTGTATCCGGCTCGCGACCTGGCCAGTTACATCGGTGAACAGACCGCCTGGCACGATCCAGCCGAACGGTTCCTCTTCGAACCGTCCTTCGTGGACGAACTGCAGGCACTGGAAGAGGACATCCGCCAGCGGTCGGATCGACCCGCTCCCCGACAAATGGCGGTCATCGCGCAAGGGGATGAGGTGCTGGATTGGCGCGAGATGCAGGCTTTCTGCTCATCGGGCGATATCCGCCTGCTGCCGGGCAGTGACCATGCGATCAGCGACTTTCCCGAGCACATGGATGCGGTGTTCGGATTCCTCGACCTGGCGGAGTGACACCGCCCGCATGGGACAATCCGGCCCATGCATATCCTGTTCGACGAAGCCGGCAAACTGATGACCGGTCGCCTCATGTCCGAAGCCGAGAGCTCCCTTCAGGTGGAGCTCGAATCGGGCAAGCGGGTGAAGGTCAAGCTGGCCAACACCCTGCTGCGCTTTGACAAGCCCGCCCCCGCCGCGCTCATGCCCGCCGCCACCGCCCTGGCCGAGTCGATGGAGTTGGAGCTTGCCTACGAATTCGCCCCCGACGAGGAGTTCGGCTTTGCCGATCTGGCCCGAGACTACTTCAGCGACAACGCCAGCACCGAGCAGCAGGTGGCCGCGCTGATCTGCCTGCAGGGCGCGCCGCATTACTTCCGCCGCAGCGGCAAGGGCCGCTACCGCAAGGCGCCACCCGAGATCGTCGCGCAAGCCCTGGCGGCCATCGAGAAGAAGAAGCAGATTCAGGCACAGATCGATGCCTGGGCGGCCGACCTCCAGGCAGGACAGTGCCCGGATGCTGTGCGCCAGCAGCTCTACCGCATCCTGTTCCGTCCCGACAAGAATGCGCCCGAGTACAAGGCGGTGGTCGAGGCCGCACGCCAGAGCCACACCGCGCCGCTGGCGCTGCTGCAGAAGGCGGGTGCCATCACGAGTGCGTACCAGTTTCACTGGCAGCGTTTCCTGTTTGACCAGTTTCCGCGCGGCACCGGCTTTCCCGCGGTCGAGGCACCGGGCGTTGCCGACGAGCTTCCGCTGGCCACGGTGCAGGCCTTTTCGATCGACGACTCGCACACGACCGAAATCGACGACGCCCTGTCGCTGCAGGGTCTGGGCAGTGGCACGGTGACGCTGGGCATCCACATTGCCGCGCCGGGTCTGGCCATTGCGCCCGACAGCCCGCTCGATGAACTGGCCCGCGCGCGCCTGTCGACGGTCTACATGCCGGGTCACAAGATCACCATGCTGCCCGACGCGGTGGTCCAGGCCTACACGCTGGAAGCGGGGCGCGACTGTCCGGCCGTTTCCCTGTACGTGAACATTGACGAGGCGTCGCTGCAGATCAAGGACAGCCGCACCGCCCTTGAGCGGGTGCCGATTGCCCACAACCTGCGCCATGACCAGCTCGACAGCGTCATCACCGAAGGCTGGCTGACCGGCGAAACGCCGGTGGACACAGCCAGTGCCGAGGTCGCGGCCCTGCAGCCGCAGCTGGCCTTCATCTTCCGTCTGGCCAGGCACCTGAAGGCGCAGCGTGAAGTCGTGCGCGGCAAACCCGAGACCTTCACCCGCCCGGACTACACCTTCAAGCTCGAGGGCGCGGCGGGCCGAGAGCCGGACGGCAGCGAGACGGTGGTCATCGGCACCCGCTCTCGTGGCGCACCGTTGGACCTGATGGTGGCCGAGGCCATGATCCTGGCCAACAGCACCTGGGGCCTGTGGCTGGCCGACACGGGCGTGCCGGGCATCTACCGCAGCCAGGCCAGCCTGGCCCCCGGCATCAAGGTGCGCATGGGCAGCAAGGCGCTGCCGCACGCCGGCATCGGCGTCAAGGCCTATGCCTGGAGCACCTCGCCCTTGCGCCGCTATGTGGATCTGGTCAACCAGTGGCAGATCATCGCCTGTGCACGACACGGCCGGACCGCCGCACTGGCGGCCCCCTTCAAGCCCAAGGACGCGGGCATCCTGTCGGTCATCAGCGCCTTTGACGCGGCCTACACCGCCTACAACAGCTTCCAGAACGGCATGGAACGGTTCTGGACGCTGCGGCACGTGCAGCAGGCAGGCATCACCGAGCTCACGGCCACGCTGATCAAGGACAACCTGGTGCGCGCCGACACCCTGCCGCTGGTCATGCCGGTCATGGGAGCCGACGGTCTGCCGCGCGGTGCCCACGTTCGGGTACGACTGGGTGCGATCGACGAGATCACGCTCGAAGTATCCGGCACGGTGATCGAGCGGCTGGACCTGCCCGTGACGCCCCAGGACGAGGCCCCGGCAGAGGGCGAGGACGAGGAGGACCTGGGCAGTCCGCTGCACCTGGCCATCGACATCGCGGAGGAGGATGGCACGCCAGCCGACTCTCCAGAGGCGACAGGCGGTGCCACCAAGCAGGGATAATCGCCGCGTGAAATCGTTCATGGCCCTTCTTGGCCGGCTGTCGACCCTGCAGATCGCCCTGGGCGTCTCGCTGGTCTTCCACGCCGCCCTGCTGACGATCCGGTTTGTGAACCCGGAGGGCTTCAACCGCGTGTTCCAGGACACCCCGCTGGAGGTGATTCTGGTCAACGCCCGCAGCGACGAGAAGCCGGACAAGGCGGCCGCCATCGCCCAGGCTTCCCTGGCCGGCGGTGGAGAGGCCAGCGACAACCGGCGCGCCACCTCCCCCCTGCCCCCGACCACCTTGGCGAGACTGGGCGAGGCGCTGGAAGACGAAGAACAGCGCATCGAGACCCTCAAACAGCGGCAGAACCTGCTGCTGGCGCAGGTGCGGCGCCAGCTGGCCAACCTGTCGGCCCCCGACCCGGCCGCCGACGACCAGTCCCAGTCGGCGGCGGAGCGCGAGCGCAAGCGCCAGGCGCTGATCAAGATCCTGGCCGAGATCGAGAAGCGGATCAACGAAGAGAACGCCCGGCCCCGCAAACGCTACATCAGCCCCGCCACCCGGGAAGAGGTCTACGCGGTCTACTACGACGAGCTTCGGCGCAAAATCGAGGACCGAGGCACCACCAATTTCCCCGAAGCGGGTGGTCGCAAGCTCTACGGCGACCTGACCATGGTCATCACCGTGAATCACAACGGTGCGGTCATCGACACCGAGGTCGTCCAGTCATCCGGCACCCCGGTGCTGGACCGCCGAGCCGAGGCGATCGTGCGCAGCCTGTCCTTCTCCCGCTTCAACGAAGCCATGCGCCGCCGTGCCGACCAGATCGTCGTGGTCTCACGCTTCCGCTTCACACGGGATGCCACGCTGCAGACACAGCTGAGCGCCCAATAGCGACAGACGGCATGATCAGGTCACTCTGGCACTGGCTGCTGTGGGTTCTTCTGGCCGGCGTCTGCCTGCAGCTGTTCTTTCTGGGTCGCATCGCCCTGATGGCGGTGGTGGACCCGCAAAGCACGGCCTTCATGCGATCCGAGGCCTGGCGCATCGCGCAAGCCTCAGTGACCGATCGGAAGGACTGGCGCTGGTCAGCCCGCTGGATCGACTACGACAGCATCAATCCGACCCTCAAGCGCGCCGTCATGGCCTCCGAGGATTCCGGGTTTGCCGATCACGGCGGTGTCGACTGGGACGCCATCGAGTCGGCCTGGAAAAAGAACGAGCGGCGCCAGGCCCAGGCCGAGAAACGCGCCCAGGCCCTGGCCAAGCGTCAAGGGACCCAGGCCGAGGCACGGCCTTCGGCCGTCAAGCCGCCCAAGATCCTGGGAGGGTCGACCATCACCCAGCAGCTGGCGAAGAACCTGCTGCTGTCGGGGGAGCGGACCCTGCTGCGCAAGGGCCAGGAACTGGTGCTCACCCTCATGCTGGAAGCGCTGCTGGACAAGCGCCGCATTCTGGAGATCTATCTCAACAGTGTGGAGTGGGGCGAAGGCATTTTCGGCGCCGAGGCGGCGGCCCAGCGCTACTTCGGCAAGTCGGCGTCCCGTCTGGCGCCCCACGAGGCGGCGCGCCTGGCCGTGATGCTGCCCTCCCCGAAGTACTTTGAAGCGCGCCAGGGGTCTTCCTACCTGGCCCAGCGCACCAACCTCATCGTGGCCCGGATGGGCGCAGTGCAGGCGCCGTGACATGGACTGGCGGGCACGTCTGACCGGATGGCTCCTGCTGGGTCTGGTGCGCCTGCTCACGGGTGCCCAAGCCCGGTGGCACGGCTGTCCTCCCAAAGCCGAGCAGCGCATCTATTTCGCCAACCACCAGAGCCATGCGGACCTGGTGCTGATCTGGGCCGCCCTGCCACAGGAGTTGCGCAGCATCACCCGGCCGATCGCCGCGCGTGACTACTGGACGACATCGCGACTCAAGCGCTGGATCACGTCGGCGGTGTTCAACGCCGTCTATGTGGATCGTGAACGCAAGGGTGACGAGGACCCGCTGCAGCCGCTGATCGATGCCCTGGCCAGCGGTGACTCGCTGATCCTGTTTCCCGAGGGAACACGGGGCTTCGCCGAGGACCCTCAACCGTTCAAGTCGGGCTTGTACAACCTGGCCCGACGCTTTCCCGACGTGGTCCTCGTTCCAGCGTGGATCCACAACGTGCAGCGCGTGATGCCCAAAGGGGAGGTGGTACCCGTCCCGGTGCTCTGTTCGGTGACCTTCGGCGAGCCTGTCCGGCTGGAAGACGGCGAGGAGCGCAGCGAATTCCTGGTGCGGGCACGCCAGGCGGTCATGGCATTGAGGGACGTCTGATGCGCCAGTTCCTGCGCAATCTCAACCCCGACGAGCAGGTGGGCCTGCTGTTCGTGCTGCTGTTCGGCCTGCTGGCGCTGGCGTCCCTCGGCGGTCTGCTGATGTCTCTGCGTGAGCGGCGCCAGGGGGAGACCGACCCCGGCGCCAGTTCACGCTTGCAAGGCTATCACCAGGTGCTGCGCAACTCCTGGCTCATGGCCCTGGTGTTCTGGATCGGCTGGGCCGCGGGTCCTGGTGTCGCCAACCTGTTGTTCGGTCTGGTCTCCTTCTTCATCCTGCGCGAGTTCATCAGTCTGTCTCCCACGCGCCGGGGCGACCACCGCAGCCTTTTGCTGGTCTTCTTTGCCGTGCTGCCCCTGCAGTACGTCCTGGTGTGGCAGCACCGACTCGACCTGTTGACGGTCTTCATCCCGGTCTATGCGTTTCTGGCCCTGCCGGTGGCCAGTGCGCTGGGCAACGATCCCGAGCGCTTCCTGGAGCGAAACGCCAAGCTGCAGTGGGGCGTGATGGTCTGCGTCTACGGCATGAGTCATGTGCCGGCGCTCATGCTGCTGGAATTTCCGGGCTTTGTCGGCAAGTCGGCCTTTCTGGTGTTCTACCTGGTGGTGGTGGTGCAAACCTGCATGCTGGTGCAACACCTCGTCAACCGGCGGCTGTCAAAGCCGGTGGCGCCACAGATCAGCCTGGCCTTTCACTGGAAAGGACTGGGGGCGGGGCTTCTGGCCGGGGGACTCACCGGTGTGCTCCTCACGGGGATCACGCCGTTCAATCCGGGGCGTGGACTGGGGATGGCGCTCATTGCCTGCGCGGCCGGGTCGCTGGGGCATCTGGTGATGAAGGGGATCAAACGGGACCGGGGGGTGACCCACTGGGGACTGGGCGGGCGGGCGGTCACCGGCGCCAGTGGCCTACTCGACCGCGTGGATGCCCTGTGCTTCGCCGCCCCGGTGTTTTTCCATTCGGTCCGATGGACCTTCGACCTCTGAGCGGAGACAGGCATGCGCATCCTGGGCATCGATCCCGGACTCCAGTGCACCGGCTTCGGCGTCATCGACACCGAAGGTGCGTCCATGCACTATGTGGCCAGCGGCACCATCCAGACCAGCCCCAAGGACGGGGCCCTGCTGCCCGAGCGACTGAAGGTGCTGTTCGACGGCATTGGCGAGGTCGCACGCCGGTACCAGCCTGAGGTGTCGGTGTGCGAAATCGTCTTCGTCAACGTCAACCCGCAGGCCACGCTGCTGCTGGGTCAGGCGCGTGGATGCTGCCTGACCGCGCTGGTGGCCCAGGGGTTGCCCGTGGCCGAGTACACCGCGCTGCAGCTCAAGAAGGCCGTGGCCGGACACGGCCGGGCGACCAAACCGCAGATCCAGGAGATGGTGCGCCGGCTGCTGCAGTTGCCCGGACTGCCTGGCAAGGATGCCGCCGATGCGCTGGGCCTGGCGATCACCCACGCCCAGGTCAGCCGCACCACGGCCGCCATCAACCGCGTGACCTCCTTGCAGGCCCGCACCCATGCCGCGTACAAGGGCGGGCGGCACTACTGAACGAAGGCGGGGGGATCAGACGATGCGTTCGAGCACCAGCACCCCGAAGAACCCCAGTGCCGCCAGCACGGTCCATTTCAGGATGACCAGGCCCCACTGGCGGTAGCGCGCCTGCCCGGTGCCGATGTAGAAGGCAAAGCAGGCACCTGCCGCCAGCAGCAGGAAGAAGATGGTCCAGCGAAACAGGAGCATGACGGCGGCGTGGCCTCACCAGGCAGGCGCAAGCTGGGCGAACCCCTGGGGCGCGTCCCGGTCGCGATCGAAGCTGACGATCTCCCAGGCATCGGGCTGGGCCATGAGGGCCCGCAGGAGCTGGTTGTTCATGGCGTGGCCGCTGCGGAAAGCGCTGTACGCAGCCAGCAGGGGTTTGCCCACGATGTAGAGATCGCCAATGGCGTCCAGGATCTTGTGCTTGACGAACTCGTCCTGGTAGCGCAACCCTTCGGCGTTGAGCACCTTGACGTCGTCCATCACGATCGCATTGTCCAGCCCTCCTCCGAGCGCCAGGCCGTGCGAGCGCATCATCTCGACGTCCCGGGTGAAACCGAAGGTGCGGGCCCGGGCAATTTCCCGCGCGTAGCGGCCGCTGCCCATGTCGAAAAATACCCGCTGGCCCGTCGAATTGACAGCCGGATGGTCGAACTCGATTTCGAAACTCAGGGTGTAACCGTGAAAAGGTTCCAGCCGCGCCCACTTCAGGCTCTTGCCCTCGCCATCGCGCACCTCCACCGGCTTCTTCACCCGGATGAAGCGCTTGGGCGCGTTCTGCATCACGATGCCAGCGCTCTGCAGCAGGTACACGAAAGAGGCCGATGATCCATCCAGAATGGGCACTTCTTCGGCGGTGATGTCGATGTAGAGGTTGTCCAGGCCCAGACCGGCACAGGCACTCATCAGGTGCTCTATCGTGTGCACCTTGACTCCGCCGTTGGAAATCGTGGAGGCCAGACGGGTGTCCGACACGGCGTCGGCATTGACGGGAATGTCTACCGGCTCTGGCAGGTCCACCCGGCGGAACACGATGCCGGTGTCCGGCGCAGCCGGGCGAAGCGTCAACTCCACCCGCTGACCGCTGTGCAGACCGACCCCGACCGCCTTGGTCAGGGATTTGAGGGTACGTTGGGCAAGCATCCCTGTATTTTATTTTTTGTGACCATTTCTTGCTGGCATAAATAACTATGCCGCCGATTGTGGCTCGCCAAGGCCAGCGCCCCCGGACGGCGCACTGCGGGACCGGCCATGCCGGGCCGCAGGCGGCGCGGGAGGGGGGACCCCGTCAATCGGCTTGCTTGCGCAGGAAGGCCGGGATCTCGAAGTCGTCCATACCGCCCGAGGCCAGGGCGTCGACCTTGGCGGCCGCCTGGGTGCGGTTGGTGCGCCAGACACTGGGCACGGCCATGCTGTCGTAGTTGGGCTGCGCCGAACCCACGGAAGTCTGGCCACCCACGGCCTGGTTGACCGTCGGGACGTTGAAGGGGACGTTGTCGGTGCCGGTGCGCAGCACCTGCAGCGGCGGCGCGGTGCGGCGTGCGGCCCCCTGGCGCGAGAGGCCGGTGGCCACGACGGTGACGCGCATTTCGTCGCCCAGGCTGTCGTCGTAGGCAGCGCCGTAGATGACATGGGCGTCGGGTGCGGCGTAGGCCTTGATCGCGTTCATGGCCTCCTTCGACTCCTTGAGCTTGAGGCTGCCCTTGGACGCGGTCACCAGCACCAGCACACCCTTGGCGCCGGACAGGTCCACGCCTTCCAGCAGCGGGCAGGCCACGGCCTGCTCGGCGGCGATGCGGGCGCGGTCCGGGCCGCTGGCGGTGGCCGTGCCCATCATGGCCTTGCCAGGCTCTCCCATCACGGTGCGGACGTCCTCGAAATCGACGTTGACGTTGCCGTACTCGTTGATGATCTCGGCGATACCGCCAACGGCGTTCTTGAGCACGTCATTGGCGTGCGCAAAGGCCTCGT
This sequence comes from Hydrogenophaga sp., assembly GCA_021166755.1. GTDB lineage: Bacteria > Pseudomonadota > Gammaproteobacteria > Burkholderiales > Burkholderiaceae_C > Hydrogenophaga > Hydrogenophaga bisanensis. The sequence continues at coordinate 8,378 of JAJPEW010000261.1, forward strand.
CCTGGGTGATGTCGTCACCCAGCACCTCCAGCAGCTTTTCGTTGAGCACCACGATCAGCGAGTCGACGTTGGCTTCCAGCTCAGCCAGGCCGCTGTCGGCGTTCTGCATGCGACGGCCGCCCTCCCAGTCGAAGGGTTTGGTGACCACGCCGACGGTCAGAATGCCCATCTCCTTGGCCACCCGGGCGATCACGGGAGCCGCGCCGGTGCCGGTCCCGCCACCCATGCCGGCGGTGATGAACAGCATGTGGGCACCCTGGATCGCTTCACGGATGTTGTTCTCGGCGGCCTCGGCAGCTTCGCGGGCTTTTTCGGGTTTGCTGCCGGCGCCCAGACCGGTGTTGCCGAGCTGGATCGTCCGATGGGCCGAACTGCGCTGCAGCGCCTGGGCATCGGTGTTGGCGCAGATGAACTCCACGCCCTGCACGCTGCGCGCGATCATGTGCTCGACAGCGTTGCCGCCGCCACCACCGACACCGATCACCTTGATCTGGGTGCCCATGTTGAATTCTTCGACTTCGATCATTTCGATGCTCATGCTGACCTCCTGTGGTTTGCCCGCCTCGTGCTCGTGGGCGCTGCTGATTTGAAAACGGTTGTTGCTTGTGTTCTTTGACTGCCGGTTCGGCGTGGTTCAGTCGGGGTGAGCGAACCAGGTCCGACATCGGACGCAGGGTGGCCGAGGGGGTGGCCAGCAGGCGGCGGGTTCGGGGCGTGTGTTCATCAGAAGGTCCCCACGAACCAGTTTTTCATGCGCTCAAGCACGCCCTGCATCGGTCCGGCTTTCTGGGCCACCTTGTGACCCCGGACACGGGCGAGCCGAGCCTCTTCCAGCAGGCCCATGACGGTGGAGGCCCTGGGCTGGGCCACCATGTCGGACAGCGCGCTGGTGTAGTGCGGGATGCCGCGGCGAACCGGCTTGAGGAAGATGTCCTCACCCAGTTCAACCATGCCGGGCATCATGGCGCTGCCGCCCGTGAGCACGATGCCCGACGACAGCACCTCTTCGTGTCCAGATTCGCGGATCACCTGCTGCACCAGCGAAAAGATTTCCTCGACGCGGGGTTCGATCACGCCCGACAGCGCCTGGCGGCTGAGCATACGGGGGCCACGGTCGCCCAGGCCCGGCACCTCGACCTGCTGATCCGGGTCGGCCAGCAGCTGCTTGGCACAACCGCTCTCGACCTTGATGTCTTCGGCGTCCTTGGTGGGGGTTCGCAGCGCCATCGCGATGTCGCTGGTGATCAGGTCGCCGGCGATCGGGATCACGGCCGTGTGCCGGATGGCGCCACCGGAGAAGATGGCCACATCCGTGGTGCCGGCGCCGATGTCCACCAGCGCCACCCCCAGCTCCTTCTCGTCATCGGTCAGGATGGCCTGACTCGATGCCAGGGGATTGAGCATCAGCTGGTCGACCTCCAGACCGCAGCGGCGCACGCACTTGATGATGTTCTCGGCGGCGCTCTGTGCGCCAGTGACGATGTGGACCTTGGCCTCCAGGCGGATACCGCTCATGCCGATCGGCTCCTTGACCTCCTGGCCGTCGATCACGAACTCCTGCGGCTCCACCAGCAGCAGTCGCTGGTCGGTCGAGATGTTGATGGCCTTGGCCGTTTCGATCACGCGCGCCACGTCAGCGGGGGTCACTTCGCGGTCCTTGATGGCCACCATGCCGCTGCTGTTGATGCCGCGGATGTGGCTGCCGGTGATGCCCGTGTAGACGCGGGCAATCCGGCAGTCGGCCATCAGTTCGGCCTCCTTGAGCGCCTGCTGGATGCTCTGGACGGTGGCATCGATGTTGACCACCACGCCGCGCTTGAGGCCATGGCTGGAAGAAACGCCCAGGCCGGCGAGCTTGAGCTCGCCATTGCCTTGCACTTCCGCCACCACCACCATGATCTTGGCGGTGCCGATGTCCAGGCCGACAACCAGATCTTTGTATTCCTTGGCCATGTTCGTGTTTTCTCTAGCGTTTGCTGGGTGTTTTCTTGGGTTGCTCGCCGTCTTCAAGCGTGGTCACGCCGCGCATGCGCAAGGCATATCCGTTGGGATAACGCAGGTCCACCGACTCGATGGCGCCCGGGTAGCGCTGGGTCAGCTGCGACAGCGTGGTCGTGTAGCGGCGAACCCGGGTCATGATCTCGTCCACCGTGCCGCGGCCAAGCTCGAGGCGGGCGCCACTGTCCAGCTCGGTGCGCCAGCTGCCGCGCTCGTCCAGCTCCAGGCGCGCCACATCCATCTCCAACCGGGCGAATTCGGTCTTGAGCTGCTGATAGGCCTCCCAGACCAACACCGCCTGCTCCTTGGGGCCCGCGAGCTCCGGCAGGCCTTCGCCATCGTCCGGCGTGGCTTCGAAGACCTCGCCCAGGCGACTGAGCAGGTGGCCGGAGCCCGCCTCTCCCCACCACGCGACCGCTTCGTGCTCCGTGAGGGTCACACGCAGACGGTTGGGAAACTCGCGCTGCACCACCGCCTGCCGCACCCAGGGTGCGGACTCGAACAGCTGACGCACGCGCTGGAGATCCACCGCCAGGAAGCCGGGCGCCAGGGCCGTTCGCAGCTGCGAGGCCAGCTGGGCGCGCAGGGTCACCGCACTCTGGTGCGACAGGTCGCCATCAACCGTGATGCCTTGCACCGACCACACCGGATGCCGCGACAGCCAGGTGCCGACCGCGCCCAGGCACAGGACGGCCGCCAGCACAGCCAGCGCATGCGTGGCCGCGCTCATCAGGCGGATGTCCAGGGGCAGGTCGGCAGCATCGGTCAAGGTCAGGCTCCCGAACGGATGGCGGACGGGTTGTCCAGGGCCGCGCCGGCCAGCACCTGCACGCACAGATCCTCGTAGGACAGGCCGGTGGCTCGGGCCGACATGGGCACCAGTGAATGACCGGTCATGCCCGGCGAGGTGTTGATTTCCAGCAGCCAGGGCCTGCGGGTTTGACGGTCGATCATCACATCGGCACGGGCCCAGCCCCGGCAGCCCAGCGTCCGGTAGGCCTTGAGCACGATGGCCTGGATGGCCTCTTCCTCGCCGGCGGGCAGGCCGCAGGGCACCAGGTACTTGGTGTCGTCGGTGAAGTACTTGTTCTGGTAGTCGTAGTTGCCATCGGGTGCCACGATGCGGATCACCGGCAACGCCCTGGCCTGCGCATCGGTTCCGAGCACCGGACAGGTCACCTCGTCCCCATCGATGAACTGCTCGCACATCACCATCGGGTCCTGACCCGATGCCAGGGCGTAGGCCGCTTCGCACTGCTCGGCCGTCATCACCTTGGTCAGGCCAATGGTGGACCCCTCGCGCACGGGCTTGACGATCATCGGCGCTCCCAGCGCCTCGAACGCGGCGAGGGTCTCCTCGGCACTGTGCACCTGGCGCCAGGCCGGGGTCGGCAGACCCTCGGCCAGCCAGATGCGCTTGGTCATCAGCTTGTCCATCGCCACCGAGGAGGCCATGACCCCAGGACCGGTGTACGGAATGCCGAGCAGCTCCAGCGCACCCTGCACCGTGCCGTCTTCGCCAAAGCGTCCGTGCAATGCGATGAAGCAGCGGTCAAACCCCTCCCGGGCCAGCTCGTCCAATCTGCGCTCGGCAGGGTCGAAAGCATGGGCATCCACCCCCCGGGCACGCAGGGCCACCAGCACGCCGTTGCCCGACATCAGCGACACCTCGCGCTCGGCCGAGCGGCCTCCCATCAGGACAGCCACCTTGCCCAGCGCCTTCACATCGATCATTTGGTCCACCATGGCCTCAATTCCCTGCCTGACCTTGCCGGGCCAGCTCCATCACCTGTCCGGGCACGGAGCCGATCGAACCGGCGCCCATGCACAGGACAACGTCACCGTCGCGCGCGTTCTCCATCACCGCCTGGGGCATGGCCGCGATGTCGTCGACGAACACCGGCTCCACCTTGCCGGCCACCCGGAGGGCGCGCGCCAGTGACCGACCATCGGCCGCTACGATGGGCGCCTCGCCGGCGGCATACACCTCGGCCAGCAACACCGCATCCGCCTGGCCGATGACCTTGACGAAGTCTTCAAAACAGTCGCGGGTGCGGCTGTAGCGGTGCGGCTGGAAGGCCAGCACCAGTCGGCGCCCGGGGAAAGCGCCCCGCGCAGCGGCCAGCGT